>JBMTTG010000274.1:0-3826 GCA_049449095.1 Phycisphaerales bacterium
CGCAGTCCCGGGGAGGAGTAGCGTCGGTCGCGCGATCGGACCGCGGCTGCTCGAGTTCACGCGATGTTCCAAACTCCTCTCCTGAGGGCGAAGTGGTTCGCGATGGCTGATCACGTCTGCGCGATGATCCAACTCCTCCCCTGAACGCGAAGCGCTTCAGGGGAGGTGCCGAGCGAAGCGAGGCGGAGGGGCCGTGCCGCGGCGGAAGGCGTCGATCGCGCGACGCGCCTCAAACGCCTGTTCGCCTCAACTCGAACCCTGCCGCATGCGGTCGAGGCTCTCGGGGAACGGGAAGGTCGGATAGACGCCCGTCGTCCCGAGCTCCCACATCCCCGGCGGCGGATAGACGTCGCCGGTGAAGCCGCCCTTGTACATCGCGTCGAGCACCGCCTCGAAGCTCGGCGCCTCGCCGCGATGGTCGACGAGCCGGTTGCTCTTCGCCCCGAGGAAGGAGACCGTCGCCGCCGGCAGGCGGTCGCGTCGGCCCTGCAGCATCTTGGCGACGGTGCGGAAGCCGCGGAAGAGATCCTCGAGCGTGAAGTGGTCGCGTCCGGCCGGCCGCATGAGGGCGAGGATCAGCAGGCGATCGAGATCGAACTTGAGGACGTACGGCTCGCGATCCTCCGCCGCATGCACCGCGACGGCGCTGCGGAACATCTTCGCGTAGCTCGTGGCGCTCTCGAGGGTCCACTGGCTCGTCGGGATGAGCTTCAGCAGCTCGCCGAGCACGCCGCGGGTGTTGTCCTCGTCGTTGATGCCGCACACCACGGTGCGGTAGCGGCCATCGAGCAGATCCGAGAGCAGGTGCTGGCCCCAGACGAGGCGGATGCGTTCGGACGCCGCGGCGGATCGCGGGTCGCCCGAAGGCACCACCACCACCTTCGCCGGAACCTTGGAGGCGTCCATGAGGAGGTCGCCGTCGTCGTCGTAGACCTTGAGTTCGTCCATAGGGCGGGAAAGGTACCTGCTCCGAACGGCTCCGGGGAACCCCAGGTCGCAGCGAAGGGGGACCACTGCGACACGCCGCCGGGACGGACGGCGTCGCGAGATCAGACCGCCCAAGGCGCGTCGACCAGCGCCGTCTCCTCGAGCGTCGAACGGGCGAAGTCGAATCCCTTCTGGACGGCGAAGGCGCCGCAGGCGCCGTGGCGATCGATCGCGAGGATGCCGACCTGGTAGCTCTTCGGGTCGGGGTTCTTGGCGATGACCCGGGCGATCGCGGCCTCGCAGGCCTGCTGCGGGGTGTCGCCCGCCCGCATCCGCTCGACGGCGAGGAAGCTCGCGAGGGTCTTGAGCACCGTCTCGCCGAGACCGGTGCAGGTGGCGGCGCCGACTTCTCCGTCGACATAGATGCCCGCTCCCACGATGGGGCTGTCGCCGACCCGTCCGTGCATCTTGAAGCCGAGTCCGCTCGTGGTGCAGCTTGCCGCAAGGCGACCGTCCGCATCGAGCACCAGCATGCCGATGGTGTCGTGGTCGTCGGGGCCGCCTCGAAGTCTCGCGGGGGGCGAACCGCCGCCCGACTGGTTCTCGATGTTCGCGACGGGTTCGTAGCGGCTTTCGACGAGCCACGCCTCATAGCGATCGCGCGCCGCCGGGCTCAGCTCGTTCGCCACGATCTCGAAGCCCTCTTCGCGGGCGAAGCGCTCGGCGCCCGCGCCGGCAAGCAGCACGTGCGGGGTCTTCTCCATCACCCGACGGGCCAGCGCGATCGGATGTCGAACGCCCTGCACGAAGCAGACGCCGCCCGCTCGACCGTCGTGATCCATGATGGCCGCGTCGAGGGTGACGAGACCGTCGCGATCGGGCAGACCGGCGAGACCCACGGAGAGGTTCTCGGGATCGCGCTCGGTCACCATGACGCCCGCTTCCGCGGCGTCGAGGGCGGAACCACCGGCCTTGAGCGTCGCGATCGCGGCCTCGTTCGCGGGAACGCCGTGGCGCCAGGTCGAGAGGACGATCGGCTTGGCGGGCGGGAAGGTCGACGACTGCCGCGCCGCGGCGATCTCCTTCGCAAACGCCTCGCGCTTGGCGGGATCCTCGAGATCGGCGATCTGGTCGCGGCCATCGCCGATCGGCGGTCGATCCGCGGCGCGGGCCCACGGCTCGCGACACGCCACCATCGCCGTCGACGCCGCGACGGCGGCACCGAGGCTTCGAACGGCGGCGCGGCGTGAGAGGCGAGGCGATGTGATCGGCGTCATGGGCATTTCCTCGACCGGTGTCCGAGCGGTGGTCTCGGTGTTGGGGGAGACGCTGGAGGTTCTATCCGCCCTTCGCGTCGCTGAACACCCTCGGCCGCGGGTGGCGCTCGGTGTTCGGGATGGCGGTCGGGGGACGGTGGCCTCTTCGGGTCCATCCGTGGCGCCTCGACGAGCCTCGATCGCCCAAACGAGAAGCGGAGCACCCCCGATGGGGATGCTCCGCGTTCACATTCGTTCCACGGCCACAGCCGCGGGCGTTCTCGAGGTCGTCAGACCGTTCGCCGACGACGAGCGCCAAGCAGTCCGGCAACGCCCAGAAGGGCGATCGATCCGGGCGCCGGAACCAGCGTCAGGCTGACCGTCGACAACATCTCGGCCGTTGCCGGATTGCCGGCCTCGTCGAGTGCACCGAGGACGCCCCAGGCGATGGTGCTCGTGCCGGCTTCGAGGGTGATGCTGTAGTCGAAGTCGCCGAAGAAGATCACCGGCTCGTAGTTGTCCGGCTGATAGTTGTAGAAGAAGCCGACGCCGTTGCCCTGCGTCGACAGGAGCGACGAGATGTTCACTTCGACCGCGACGCTGGTGGTGAAGGTCAGCCGTTGCCCGGCGAAGGCGCCGTCGAACCCGGCGGGCAATCCGGAATAGAGCTCGAGGAGGGTCGCCGAGTTGAACGTGGCCGTGGCGCCGTCGCTCGCGGTCCACTCGAGGAGGGCGCCGGTGGTCTCGACCCCGGGGACATCGACGAACAGGTCGACCACGGTGCCGAGCGGGGGATTGCTGACCGACACGATGTCGACGAAGTCGAACCCGCCGCCGGTGCTGAAGTCGAAGTAGCCGTCGCCCACCATCATCTGATCGATGGTGCCGGAGGGACCGTCGCCCCCAGCGAAGAACCCGGCCGACGCCGAGCCGACCATGCAGATGGTTGCGGATGCCGACAGGATGCCGGCCAATCGTGCTGGTGCCATTCCTTTTCTCCTCCCTTGCGGGACTGAACAGGTTGTTGAGCCCGGACGACGCGTCTGCGGACCCTGAGAACATGCGCGACCCCGAGCGGCCGGCAGGGAGTGAAAATTACCG
Source organism: Phycisphaerales bacterium (assembly GCA_049449095.1). Classification (GTDB taxonomy): domain Bacteria; phylum Planctomycetota; class Phycisphaerae; order Phycisphaerales; family SM1A02; genus VGXO01. The sequence continues at coordinate 3,285 of JBMTTG010000274.1, forward strand.
GCCCGTACGACGGTCCATCCGCGGAAACTGCTTGTTTTCCCGAAACTCGCGGACGCTTGTGAATATGGGAAAGGTTTCCCCTCCCGACCCGCTTGGGCAGCCCGGGGCGGCGAGCGGACGCGGGTCACGCCACGCCCTGAGTGCTCGCTTCGCCCGGCGGACGGTTGCTTGGACGGAATGAACCCAATTGACCGGATGGACCCGAACCGCGAAGCGCTGCAGGCGTGGCGGGGAGGCCGTGGCAGGTTGGGCTTCGAGCATCGGGCGCTGGCCGCGTCACACCGTGAGTGCTCGCTTCGCTCGGCGGACGGTTGCTTGGACGAGATGGACTCGATGGACCTGATGGACCCGAACCGCGAAGCGCTGCAGGCGTGGCGGGGAGGCCGTGGCAGGTTGGGCTTCGAGCATCGGGCGCTGGCCGCGTCACACCGTGAGTGCTCGCTTCGCTCGGCGGACGGTTGCTTGGACGAGATGGACTCGATGGACCTGATGGACCCGAACCGCGAAGCGCTGCAGGCGTGGCGGGGAGGCCGTGGCAGGTT
>JBMTTG010000275.1:0-3811 GCA_049449095.1 Phycisphaerales bacterium
CTGCTTTGGCAAGCTTGACGACGATGGTGGCGATGAGCGCCATGCTTCATCGACCTCGCCGAACTTGAGGCGATGACACGGCGCTCGATGCAGCGGCAGAACGGCCTTCGGACCGAGCCGGGGCGTCGGGGCAACCTCTTGCCCCGGTGGTCGACCGATGCATCGTCGCGAAGATCGCATCGCGATGCTGGTTGCAGATCATCACCGACGAGACGGAGCTTGCGGAGCTGCGGTCGGGATGGTTGGCCGCACGGGTTGGAGCTGGGCCGCGTTCGAAACCTGATCGAGGTCTCCGGCGGACCGGGCTTCAACCCTCCGACTGGGCCTCGGGCGATGGATCGACAGCCTCGCTCGACGTCGATCCCGTCGCGCCGTCGCTGGGGACTGGTGGAGACGCGTCGCCCGCTGCGGCGGCGTTGCTCGGCGGGGCAGCGTTCTTCTTCGACGGCTTCTTGGAGCTCGCGGCATCGGCGGCGAACTCGCGCCTTTGCGGAAGGTCCGCGAGGGTCGCAAGTCCGAAGACCTGCAGGAACTCCCGCGTCGTGCCGTAGAGCATGGGGCGCCCAAGCTCCTCGGCACGGCCGGTGATCCGAACCAGCCGTCGTTCCATGAGGCTTCGCAGCACCTCGCCCGATGCGACACCGCGAATCGCCTCGATCTCGGCCCGGACGATGGGCTGGCGATAGGCCACGATCGCCAGCGTCTCAAGCGCGGCGGGCGAGAGCTTCGCCTGGTTCCGCTGCCCCTTGAGTCGCTCGACGAGATCGTGATGACGCGGCTGGACCATGGCTCGCCAGCCGCCCGCGAGGCGTCGAATTCGGAAGACGCGGCCGGTCCGCTCGAACTCGTCGTTCAGGCGACCCATGGCGACCTCGATCACGGCCGTCGGAGCAGGCTCGGCTGGAAGCTCGAGCAGTTCCGCGAGGCGAGCATCGGGGAGCGGTCGATCGGATGAGAAGACGATCACCTCGATCGCCTCGACAACCTCTCGCGAGGGATCGGCGAGGGCGACCTGATCGCGACGCCGTCGAGCTCCGGAAGGTCTCTCCTCGTTCACGTTCGGGGCTTCTGCGACAGCGGTGTCCGGCAAGGGGCCTCCATCCTTGGGGCCAATGGCGATTCGATGGACATCGACGCGGGTACGGAACTGTCGGCCAATCGCTGCCTCGGCCGGCAGCGAAGGGTCATCGACCGCTCGAGCGTCCCGCGGCGATCCGTTGGAGTTCGAGTTGCTGCCGCTTCGCGAGGCCCGCAATCGCCTCGGCGGAGCGGGGACGACCGTCCGGCGAGGTCGCCAGGTCCGCCCGAATCGAGGCGAGCGCCCGCTCCGCTTCGGCCACGTCGATCGACTCGGCCGGCTCGGCCGACTCGGTCAGCAAGGTGAGCCGATCGTTGTCCATCTGGGCGAAGCCGTCGCGAAGCACGTAGGTGCGCTTGCCCCCGTCGGGGGTCTCGATCCGCAGCGGACCGCAGCCGAGTTCGACGAGCATGGCCGAACGGGCGGCCATGACCCCCATCTGACCATCCCATGCGGGAAGGTCGACGTAGTTGACCTCGCCGTCGAAGACTTCTTCGGCAGGGGTCACGATCTGGCAACGGAAGGACTTGGCCACGCTCCGGGATCCTCGGCGACGTCGGTGAAATCTGGACTGGAAACGAAGGCGGCATCGTAGCAGTCGCGCCCGCGGCGGCGAGGGGCAGGTCGGTGGCGACCCGCCTAGTCGTTCCGCCGTTCCGCCAACCCGAAGGCGATCGCCGAGTTTCGGTAGGCCGGATCCTCGGTCACCTCCCGCACGATCCATCCCTCGAGCCACGGGGGGATGACGATCTCCCGGTCCACGGACGGAAGCTCGATCTCCGCGAGCACGATCGCAGGCTCCTCGAAGCGGTCGACTTCCCAGACGAGGTCCGACTCGGCGATGCGGTGCCGATCCTTCAGGATGCGGCGGCGCCCGGTCTCGTCCCAGAGCGCTTCGAAGGTGGCCGAGTCGATCTCCCGCTCCGACTCCGTTCGGACGAGCCCCGATCCTTGCTTCCGGGTGAGGAAGTGGCGCCGCCGGCCCTCGCGATCGGTGGTCCGGCGAACGCGGCCCTCCTCGGTTCCGACTCCCGCGCGACCGCCGGCCTCGGCATCGAAGTAGCCCTGCTCGATTCGCACGACGTCGTGCGGAGTCGGCAAGGGCGGCATTCCCCGCAGGAGGAAGACCCGCTCGATCTCGAGTCCGGGCGACGGAGACGTCATCGCGGCGATGCGGCGAGCCGCTCCCAGCCGGCGACGAGATCGGCGAGCGCGTGCAACAGGGAGACGTTCGCGTCGAGGTGGCGGTCGGCGAGATCGAGGCGGTCGATCCACTCGGACCATCGATCCGTCGAGTCGAGGTCGCCTGCCTCGGCGGCCTCGACGAGCCTTCGCCGCACACGCGCGCCGAGGATCGAGAGAAGGATCCTCGACGCGAGACGGTTCGCGGCCTCCTTGCTCGCCTTCGGATCGCGCTTCACCTGCGCCTCCGAGAAGCCCTTGACCAGTTCGGCCATCGTCTCGGGCATGCCCGCACCGCCGCGGCCGGAGGTCAGATCGTCGAAGCGAGGCCCGAGCACCCGCTCCCATTCGAGCAGGCCGGCGTCGATCGCGAGCATCGCGCGACCGGGCGAGCCCTCCGCGAACTCCGCGAGCCATCGCCTCGCCTCGCCGGCCGGCGACGGCTCGAGCGCATCGAACCAGGACCCCATCGAGGCCTCGTCGAGCGGCGAGAACGCGATCTGATGGCAGCGGCTGCGGATCGTCGGCAGAAGCCGGGTGCGATCGGTCACGCAGAGCACGATCCAGGTGCGACTCGGCGGCTCCTCGAGCACCTTGAGGAGCGCGTTCTGACCCGTGGCGTCGAGCAGCTCGGCTTCGTCGATCAGAAACACCTTGCCATGCCCGAGGTAGGGCGTTCGCTGCACCGCGGCGTCGAATCGGGCTCCGCCGACGTTGCCGCCGATCATGAGCTCGCGCAGAAGGTCGATCGGAATGTTCGTCTGCTTGCGGTCCCGGAGCTCCGCGACCTGCGAGTCCGCGCAGCGATGCTTCGCGATCAGGTGCAGATCCGGGTGCGTTCCCGCGGCGAGCAGCTCGGCGACCTCGCCCGTCGCCGGGGGCTCGAAGCGCTCGAAGGAGCCTCGGTCGGCTCCTGGATCGAGCAGCAGCGCCGCGAGTCGCTTCGCGACCGTCATCTTGCCCACGCCTGCCGGTCCGTGCAGGATCAGCGATGAAGGGACGCGCCCCGTGGCGAGCAGTTGGGAAAGGTCCGTCACCGCTCGCGCCTGACCAAGAAGGGGGCGCCGCGCCGCGGCGCGAGCGTGCTGACGCTCGGCGGCCGGTTCCTCGGCAACTCGTCGGGACTTCGCCATGGGTCAGTCGAACGGCACTTCGACGAGCCGCGGGCCCTGCGGGCGAAGCTCGCCGCTGCGGCGCTGATCGGTCGGGACGAGCACCTCCTCACCGTTGATCAGATGCTTCGGAAACGCTCGCATCAGCCGCTCGACCTCGGGTGCGTACAGCGTGCTCCGCGGGTCGTAGGCGTCGGCGCCGAACGAGCCGACCGTGATGGTGCTCATCTCGCTGTCGGGATCGTGGTGGAACCACGCCTCGTAGCCCTGTGCCCGCAGCCGCGCGACCTCGAGCTCGGCGCGGCGGCGAACATCCTCTGGGGCGATCTCGCGGGTCCCGAACGTGCTCCACAACCCGATTTGGAGCGTGTAGAGCTCGGCTCGCCCGGGGTAGCGCGCCCGGAGGGAACGCAGGTCGTAGGGCTTGGGCGGCGTGGCG
>JBMTTG010000276.1:0-3790 GCA_049449095.1 Phycisphaerales bacterium
AGATTCGGAATCGCACCGGCATCCGGGGCCACCACCGTCTCGGTGGGCTTCGGCACGCGACGCCCCGGCACCGAGTTCAGATCCTCGGGCCACAGCGGCGCCGGCCGCGAGGCCCGGGTCGGCGACGAGGTCGAGCAACCACCAAGCCCGGCGACCGCGGCCGCGGCGATCAGGATCGTCCGCATGCAACGACGACGGGTCTGCCCCGCCGCCGTCGAGACCATCTGCGCGTCGGAGGCGAGATCGGGCGGCGATGGGGATCGAAGTTCGGGGAGCATCGTCGAGAGGGTGTCGAGCGAGCGGGATCGCGGTGAGCGGAAGGTATCGGCGGAGCGATCCCGCGGGGTCCACTCCGCGGCGGCCGGACACGCGAGACGAGCCGCGAAGCGCGTCGAGACGCCGCAGGAACGCTCCCCGCGTGAAGGCGGTTCGCCCCCGCTCGCGACTCTCGGCACAACCTCCTCGAAGGCCCTCCCGAAGCGGTCCGAAGGCGTCCGCGCGGGTAGACTTCCCGCTTGCCCGATCGCCGGGAATCCGCGGAAGTTCCCGGACCCGCGCGACCGCTCGAAGGCCACCTCCGAAGAGACGCATGACCGACCCCGCCCAGCCCGACGCGCCCTCCGGCGGCGACGCCTACACCTCCGATTCGATCCAGGTCCTCGAGGGCCTCGAGGCGATCCGCAAGCGACCGGGCATGTACGTCGGCGGGACCGGCCTCAACGCCCTGCACCACCTCGTCTACGAGTGCGTCGACAACTCGATCGACGAGGTGATGGCGGGCTTCGCGACGCAGGTCGTCGTGCGGATCGGCGTCGACGGCTCGTGCACGGTGATCGACGACGGCCGCGGCATGCCGGTCGATCCCATGAAGCACGAGAACCCGCAGATCAACGGCCGCCCCGCGGTCGAGGTGATCCTCACCGCGCTCCACGCGGGCGGAAAGTTCGGCGACAACGCCTACAAGGTCTCCGGCGGCCTGCACGGCGTCGGCATCAAGTGCGTGAACGCCCTCTCGGAGTGGACGGTCGTCGAGGTCTCGAAGAACGGACGGCTCTACCGCATCGGCTTCTCGCGAGGCGAAGTGACCGAGCCGCTGCACGAGGTCGGGCCGGCGGCGGATCCCGTGAAGTCCGGCACCAGGATCTCCTTCCTCCCCGACTCCGAGATCTTCGCCGACCCGGTCTTCCGCTTCGAGACGCTCGAGCACCGCCTCCGCGAACTCGCCTACCTCAATCCCGGCGTGACGATCCGCTTCATCGACGAACGCGTCGATTCGGAGGGCCGGCAGCGCGAGGAGACCTTCCACGATCCCGACGGCGTCGCCGCGTACGTCGCGCACCTCACCTCGGTGAAGCACGTCGTCTCGCCGTGCATCCACTATCGCAGCAGCGAGGAGGAGACGGGGCTGACCGCGGAGATCGCCTTCCAGTACACCGACGCCACCAGCGAGAACCTGCTCGCCTACGGCAACAACATCTTCAATCCCGACGGCGGCACGCACCTGCAGGGCTTCAAGGCCGCGCTCACCCGCGTGATCGGCCACTACGCCCGCAAGAACAACCTCGTGAAGGACCTCGCGCTCTCCGGCGAGGACCTGCGCGAAGGCATGACCGCGGTGATCGCGGTTCGGCTCCCGAACCCGCAGTTCAACAACCAGACCAAGGAGAAGCTCCTCAACCCCGAGGTCGAGGCGTTCATCTCCGCGGGCGTCGCGGAGCATCTCGGCCGCTGGCTCGAGGAGCATCCCACCGACGCGAAGCGGATCTGCCAGAAGGCGGTCCTCGCCGCGGAGGCCCGCGAGGCCGCCCGCAAGGCCCGCGAGCTCATCCGCCGCAAGGGCGAGATGGACGGCGGCGGCATGCCGCACAAGCTCTCCGACTGCTCCTCCAACGACGTCGAGCGGACCGAGATGTTCATCGTCGAGGGCGACTCCGCCGGCGGCTCGGCGAAGGGCGGGCGCGACCACGTCACGCAGGCGATCCTTCCGCTCCGCGGCAAGCTGCTCAACGTCGAAAAGGCCAGGCTCGACAAGGTGCTCGGCTTCGAGGAGATCCGCACCCTCGTGCAGGCGCTCCAGTGCGGGATCGGCGAGGACTTCGACATCGCGAAGCTGCGCTACGGCCGGGTCATCATCATGACCGACGCCGACGTCGACGGCTCGCACATCCGCACGCTGCTCCTGACCTTCTTCTTCCGGCAGATGCCCGAGCTCATCCGCCAGGGCAAGATCCACATCGCCCAGCCCCCGCTCTTCATGGTGAGCCGCGGCAAGCAGCATCAGTACGTGATCAGCGACAAGCAGATGGCGGAGACCCTCGCGGACCTCGCTCTCAAGCACGCATGCCTGGCGGTGCGCGACGACACCGGCGCCGTCGTCCATCGCGTCGAGGGCGACGAACTGCGGCGGATCCTCCGCACGCTGCACCGGCTCGACGAGCTGGTGTCGGTCTCGCGCCGGCGCGGGCTCGTCTTCGCGGACCTGCTCTCGCAGCGGGCGAACGATCCTTCGGGCGCCCATCGCCTGCCGACCCACCATCTCGCCTTCGCCGACGGCGAGCGGCTGTTCTGGTCCGAGGCCGACGCGCGGTCGTTCGCGGAATCGCACCAGCTCTCGATCGAGACCGTCGGCGAGGCCGCGGCCGATCCGACGCGCCGAGCGATGCTGCGAGAACTTCACGAGAACCGCGAGCTCGAGAGGCTCTTCGAGACGCTCGCGAAGCAGCAGGTCTCGATCGACGACTTCGCGCTCGTGCAGGAGGAGTCGGTGAGCGGCGAGCGGTTGCCCACCCGCTACGCGTGGCTTGTCCGCGATGCCAAGGGCCGCCGCAAGGCGAAGGCCACCAGCGAGGCGGACGCTTCGACGGGCGAGGCCGAGGCGACCGAGGAGACGGACTCCGCCTCCGACACCGTGGCCGCGGCCTCCAACGAGGAGGAGATCGTCGAGGTCGCCAACATCCCGGGCATCCTTCGCACGCTCGGCGAGATCGGCCGGCGCGGCATCGAGGTGAAGCGCTTCAAGGGCCTCGGCGAGATGGACGCCGAGCAGTTGTGGGAGACCACCATGGATCCCGCGAAGCGCACGCTCATGAAGGTGACCTGGGACGCCGCGAGCGAGGCGGAGACGCTCTTCTCGACCCTGATGGGCGAGAACGTCGAGCGCCGCCGCCACTACATCGAGAAGCACGCGCTCGAGGTGAGAAACCTCGACGTCTGATCGGGCTTCGGACGCTCCGGCGCCGACTCCTTCCCTTGTTGGACTCCGTGGACCTGTCAGACTGTCCGCCGTGTCCGACCGCCCGCTGATCCGACTGCTCCGCTACGCCCGTCCCCAGCGGCGCCGCATCGCGTGGGCGGTGTGCTGCTCGGTGATCAACAAGCTGCTCGATCTCGCGCCGCCCTTCATCATCGGAGCCGCCATCGACGTCGTGGTCCAGCGGCAGGACTCGCTGGTGGCCCGATGGGGATTCCCCGATCCCACGTCGCAACTGGTGCTGCTGGGGGTGGCGACCTTCCTGGTCTGGGCGGGCGAGAGCCTCTTCGAGTGGTTTCTCGGCGTCGCCTGGCGAGGACTCGCCCAGGACATCCAGCACCACGCCCGAATGGACGCCTTCTCCAACGTCGAGCGTCTCGAGCTCGGCTGGTTCGAGGACCGCTCGACCGGCGGCCTGCTCGCGGTCCTCTCCGACGACGTCAACCAGCTCGAGCGGTTTCTCGACGGCGGCGCGAACGACCTCATCCAGCTCGCGGTCACCGGCCTCGCGGTGTCCGCGGCGTTCTTCGCGATCTCGCC
>JBMTTG010000277.1:0-3790 GCA_049449095.1 Phycisphaerales bacterium
CCGCCGACGAGGCCGAGGTGCGCCCGGCTCGCGCCGGGGTTGCCGTACTCGTAGCCCTCGGTCGAGCCGCTGCCCATCTGCGTGAAGTTGGCGGTGATGCGTCGGGCCGGGGGAAACGGATCGCCGGTGGCGAAGGCGGCGATCGGGAGCGCCGTGCCCCAGATGTCGGTGCCCTTGCTGACCTTCGCGCCGCTGCCGCCTTCACCCGGGCCTTCCGCCTCGCCGGGCTGCAGGCCCTGCGGATCCTCCTGCCACGTCACCATCCACCCCTGCGTGGTGCCGCGGTGCACGTCCTGCTTCGCGTCGCGGTAGCCGTCGGAGAGCCGTTCGGCCGCCGACCACGTCGCGCCGCCGTCGGTCGAGCGGGAGACGTAGGTTGCGGCGTACGGCACCTCGATCAGCCCGAACTCCGGATAGCGCACGCTCCGCTGGACGTCGGTGGGCACGTAGTGGTCGACCCAACTGACCACCACGTTCTTGCCGTTGGAGAAGAGGTTGGGCTTCTGCGAGTGACCCCAGTAGGGAACCGGCGGCGTCTCCGGCAGGCCATCGTCGTCGGCGTCCATGGACGAGAGATTGGCGGTGCCGGAGAGGTTGAAGGGCTCCGACCAGGACGCGCCGTCGTCGGTCGAACGCACCACGTAGATGTCGTTGGCGGGATGCACTCCCCCATCGAACGACCAGATGTCCGGGCCCGCGGCGTCGGCGTAGACGACGAGCAGCACCTTCTCGAAGCCCTTGCCCGAGGGATAGACGAGTCGGTCGATCTTCCCCTTCGCGGCGTTGCCGCCGAAGGTCGTCGAGATGGTCATGGGCTCGTCGAGCTCGATCGAGTCGACGGCGTGGACGGCGGTCGCAGCGACGATCGCAACGACGCCCGGAACGAGTCGGGTCGCGGCATGCATGGCATTCTCCTGAGAGTCGCCGCGGAAGGCGGTCCGCACCGTCTGCGTCCGCGGCGAGTGCAGGATCTGCGTCATGAAGACGCGAGCGGAGAGAGGGATGCCCCAACCCGGTGCGGGCAAGTCGCCCCAATGCGCGATCTCGTGCTCGGCGCCGCGTCGAGGGCGCCTACCGCTTCGGCCGAGAAGCCTTCGAGGCTGGCGACGGCTTTCCGGCCTTGTCGCGTCGCGATGCGGAGTTCGATGGCGACGCCCCGGTGCCGTTCCTCGACTTCGGCGAGGCCTTCGCCTTCGCTCCACGCGCCGGCGCGGCGCCTTGGGCCTTCTCGCGGGCCTTGCGCGCCGCGGGCACGCTCTGCTCGTACTGCTCGATGAAGGCCTTCACCGGCACGCGCCGGATCGCCTCGGAGACCACTTCGAGCGGTACATCCTCGAGCCGCTTGAAGCGGACACACGACTTGCCCATGTCGAGACGCTTGCCGGTCGCGGTCCACGCGTCGCGGAACCACCTCGCCTGACCCTCGTCGAGATAGGTGCAGAAGAGGTACAGCGCCATGTGGCTCTTCTGCGAGGCGAGGCTCGCGAAGGGCAGCGGCTGCTTCGGGTCGCAGTGGTAGCCGGCCGGGTAGATCGAGTGCGGCACGTGGTATCCGATCATGCCGTACTGGATGCCCTCGGCGTAGCCCTTGGGGAGCGCCTTGACGATCGCGGCCCGCACGGCGGAGAGCGCGGCACGTCGATCCTCGGGAAGCGCGGCGAGATAGGCGTCGACGGAGGCGGGAGTGGTCTTCATGGGATGGACTCCTCGGAGGGTGTCGGGCGGAGCTCCTCCCGCCCGATCGACGCGGCGACGAGCACCGCCTCGGCGGCGCCGACCTCCGCCTCGGAGACGACCTTGGCGCCGAGGGCTTCGAGTCGCTGGGCATCGGCATCGTCGAAGACCCGCGCGACGACGGTCGGCGCATCCGGGCCGCGAAGGTGCCGGAGCACGCGGGCGTTGTCGGCGGGGCGGCGCATCGTGGAGATCACGACCTTGGCCGCCTTCGCGTGCACCGCGTCGAGGATCGCCGGATCCGATCCCTCGCCGCAGACCGCGTTGACGTCCCGCTTGCGAAGGCGGCCGATCACCGCGGCGTCGCGATCGACGACGACCACCGAACGCCCGGTGAGCAGGAGAAGATCCAGAAGCACCGCGCTGTTGCTGCCGCAGCCGAGCAGGATGACGTGGTCCTCGAGCGCGGGCAGCGGCTTCTCGGGCGGGCGCGGCAACCGCGATGCGACCCACCACGCGTTGCGGTCGGTCGCGACGATCGGCGTGAGCACCATCGAGGCGACGGTCACCAGCGAGAGGGCCGAGAAGAGCCCCTCGTCGAGATGGCCGAGGCTCCGCCCGATCACCGCGAGCACCAGCGTGAGTTCGCCGCACTGGGCGAGCAGCAACCCTGCCTCGACGAGGCCGCGGCGGCTGAGCCCGGTGCGTCCGGCGGTGAGCAGCACCGCGACCGGCGTCACGAAGAAGACCACCGCCAGCGAGATCCCCGCGATCGCGAGATCCTTGGGAGGCGGGATCTCGAGCGAGGATCCGAGGGCGACGAAGAAGACCGCGGCGAAGAAGGTGCCGACGGAGGCGATCGGGGCGCGGACCATGCCGCCGATCGGGAAGACCGAGAGCGAGACTCCGGCGAGGAACGCGCCCACCACCGCCGGCAGATCGAGCAGGTTGGCGGCGCCGGCGAAGGCGAAGAGGATCGCGATCGCCGCGAGGACGAGGGTCTCCTGATCCAGGTCGAGCCGGGCGATCGCCCGCGGCGCGAGCGGCCGGATGACCGCGTAGGCGACGAAGCCGAGCAGCAGTGTCCACAGCACCGAGATGCCGGCGCCGCGCACGCCTTCCTCGCTTCCGGCGAGCGCCGCCAGCGCGACGATCATCAGGAGGTCCTGCACGAGCAGCACGCCGAGGACGAGCCGGCCGAAGGGCTCGAAGAGCTGGCGGCGCTCGACGAGCAGTCGGACGACGACGATCGTCGAACTCGCCCCGAGCCCCAGTCCCACGTAGGCCGCGGGCGCCGGCGCGAGCCCGAGGGACACCGCGGCGAGGATCCCGAACGCGCCGACCACCACGAACTGCGCCACGCCGACTCGGACCGCGGCGCTTCGCTGCCGGCCCACGCGACTCGGCTCGAGCTCGAGCCCCGCGGCGAAGACGAGAAACGCCAGCGCGAGCTGCGGCACCGCGTCGCCGACGTCGAGGGTGGGCACGCCCGGGATCGCGGCGAGCAGGGCACCGGCGAGGATGAGCACCGGCACCGTCGGCAGGCGCAGGCGCTGCGAGAAGCCGGTGGCCGCGGCGGCGGCGAGGGCGAGCAGGGTCTCGATCATGGCACGGTCACGGGGCGACGATCCCGAGCTCCGCGAGCGAGGTGACGAGCCGGATGTTGCCCTGCATCTTGCTGTCGACGAGATGCTCCACCCCCTGGCGTCGAAGCTCCTCGACCAGCGAACCGTCGAACGCATGCACGATGCAGGGAATGCCCACGCGACGGCAGCGGTAGGCGAAGAGATCGTTGACCTCCTCGATCTGCAGCGCGCTGATCGCGAGCCTCGCCGTCGCGAGCGACGAGGCCGCGATCACCTGCTCGTCGTCGAGGCTGCCCTGCACGGTGCGGCACGGAAGGCCCCGAAGCTTGCGGGGGTCGGTGTCGATGGCGAGCACCCGCTCGCCCCGCGCGACGAGCGCCTCGACGATGCGGCGCCCCATCGCGTTCATGCCGGCGACGACGACGTGGCCGCTCGCGGGCGGCGCCGAGACCCGCTCCGGCTCGGGCGTCGCCCGGAGCCAGCGAAGAAGTCCGCGCCGCTGCACCGCCGTCGCGCCGGCGTCGGCGCGG
>JBMTTG010000278.1:0-3786 GCA_049449095.1 Phycisphaerales bacterium
TGCGCGAGATCGGCGCCGTCGATCGCGCCGTCGCCGGTGAGGTCGCCGCTGCCAGCGGAGCCCCACTGTTCGAGGAGCATCGAGAGATCGGCGCCGCCGACCTCGCCATCGCCGCTCAGATCGGCGGGGCAGGTCTCGAGGCAGTCGGCGGTGCCGTTGCCGTCGGCATCGACGTCCGCCTCGCCGCACCCGCACGCGCCGGGCGCGACCTTGGCGGGATCCTGCGGACAACCGTCGCATCCGTCGGGGAGCCCGTCGCCGTCGGAATCCTCCGAACCGCACGCCGGATCGATCGCATAGCGGATCGAGAATCGCATCTCCGCCTCGAGGCAGTCGTCGCCGACCGCGAAGGTCGATCCCACGCGGAAGACGCTCGTGCCGGTCGCGGGTCCGAGGGCGATCGCCTCGTTGAAGATGCTCGCCGGCACGATCGTGTCTCGAGCCGCCGGGCGGCACTCGGTGCCGGTCGCGCCGAAGACCATGCCGAACGTGCGGCCGTTCAGGCGAAGCGAGAAGAGTTCGTTCGTGCCGTCGTGGTCGGCGCGGCCGGTCATCGAGATGATCGCAACGGTGTTCGGCGCCGCGGGGGCGATCGATGCGACTTCGAACTCGATCGCCTCGCCGCCGGTCGGCGGCGCGAACGCCGGCGACTCGTACTGGATCGGGCCGTCCGACGAGGGGATCGCGCAGCGGAAGTTCGCCATCGTCTCGGCGGTCTCCATTAGGGTGCGGGCGTTGTCCGCGTCGGCGGTGCCGGTCGGCACGCCATCCTGCAGCACCACCGGACTCGACAGTCGGATCGCACGCGTGCCGGGCGAGTAGGCCATGACGGTGCGCCACTGCTGGCCGCTGTCGCCGAAGAAGCGATTGCCGACCGAGTAGGGGAAGACGCCGCCCGAGGTGCAGCCGCCGCCGTCGCCGGGGGCGTGGCAGCAGCCCTGGTTGTGGCCGAGTTCATGCGTGAAGGTGAGACCGCCGACGGCGCAGTCCCACACCGTCACGCTGAAGCCCCATCCCGGGGAGTTGGTGCCGAGGAGATAGGCCACGCCGCAGTAGGAGGGGCTCTCGCCGGTCAGCAGCGCGACGAGATCGGCGCCGAGCGCGTCGCGCTCGCCGTGCACGGCATCGAGGATTCCGTCGTCGGCGATCCGCAGCGCCGAGAGCACGCCGCTCTGGGCATCGCCATCGAAGGGCTCGGTGATTCCCATGCCGACGGCGCGCATGCGAAGCGACACGCCGCTCGAGGCGTAGACGTGGTTCGAGAGCGCGACCGACGCCTCGGCGATCGCACGAATGGCGTTCGGTCCGCCGGCTTCGACCTGCGCGATCGGCGTCCACTTGACGAGCACGTCGAGGATGGAGCCGTCGTCGCAGAGTCCCGCGACGCCACCCTCGGGGGCCGCCGCGTCGGGTGCGATGCCGCCAAGGCAGGGCGGAAACGCCCCGGGTCGGCGCACGATCCGCATGGTCTCTTCATCGAGCGGGATCGCCTGCACGACGGCGCCATCGCCGGGGTCGTACGCGACCATGGGGCCGACGCTCGTCGCGATCGCCAGCAGCCAGCCACTCGTGCCGGTCGCGTCGTTCCGCACGCGGCCTTCCCACACGCCCGGCGACGTCGCGGACTCGATCGCGCGAACCTCGCCGACGCTTCCGAGGCGATACCGACGAAGGCCCGGCTCGTTCGTCGCGTCGTCCTCGAGATCGGAGACGAAGACCTCGTCGATCGAGACGACCTCGTCGAGCGAGGCGATGCGCGCCGAAGGCGGAGGCGCGATGGCGATCCGGTTGGCTCGTGCGGGCGGTGCTGCCGACGCGAAGGCGATCGGCGTCGCGATCGCACTGCCGGCGAGCAGGCAGGAGAACCAGAAGCGTGGGGGTCGCAGCATCGGCACGGGGCTCCGGGGCAGGGGCGCCGGTCGGCTCGTGGCCGACGCGGCGTGTGGCGAGTGACTCGGGAGTGTCGCCCCGATTCGCGGAGGGGCAACCTCGGGATCCGCCTCCGAGGGAGGATTGCCCGGATCCTCGGGGAGATGGGCGGGGTGGGGGTCAGTCGGCGATGGCCGGCACGAACCGGAACGCCCGGGCGTCGAAGAGCCCGCGGTCCCCGAGCTTGAGGGCCGGAATCACCAGCAGCGCCAGAAACGACAGGGTCATGAAGGGGGCTTGCAGCGGCGACCCGAGCGATTGGGCGATCGAGGTGAGGCGCTCGTAGGCGGCGGCGACCTCCTCGGCCGGCCGATCGCTCATGAGTCCCGCGATCGGAAGCGGCAGCACGTCCACGCCGCCGGGATGCGCGACGGCGAGGCCGCCCCTTGCCGCGAACACCGCGTTCACCGCGGCGGCGATCGAGTCGCGATCGGCGCCGGCCGCGACGACGTTGTGCGAGTCGTGGGCGACGCTGCTGGCGATCGCGCCATGGCGAAGCCCGATCTTGCGGACGAACGCGAGCGCCGGCGGCGCAACTTCGTAGCGGTTGCACACCGTCAGCAGCAGCGTGTCGGAGACGGGATCGGGCTCGAGGATTCCTCGGCGCGGCTCGATCGAAGCCATGACCTCGCCGGTCACGAGCTCGCCGTCCTCGACCTCGATCGCCCGGACCGCGCGTGGACCCTCTCGGTCGACTCGAACGGCGAAGTCCATCGGGTCGAAACGGGCGTCGCGGAAGCGGTTGGGCGTGGCAGGCGTGGTCGCCTCGACGAGCGAGCGGCCCTCTCGGGCGACGCATCGGCCGGCGATCCAGGTCTCGCGGACACGGAACGAGTCGAGATCGTCGACCACGATGAAGGCGGCGCGATCGCCCGGACGCAGCAGGCCGGTCGGAAGCCGGTAGTGCTCGACCGGCGCGATGCACGCGGCGCGGAGCACGTCGAAGAGATCGAGCCCGAGCTCGACGCAGCGTGCAACGACGCGATCGAGATGGCCCTGAAGGAGCGCGTCGGGGTGGGTGTCGTCGGTGCAGAGCATCACGTGATCGGGATGCTCGTGGACGAGCGGCCACAGCGCATCGTGATTGCGGGCGGCACTGCCCTCACGGATGAGCACCTTCATGCCGGCGGCGATCTTGTCGCGGGCCTCCTCGAGCGTGAAGCACTCGTGGTCGGTCGAGATCCCCGTTGCGGCGTAGCGCTGCGCGTCGGCGCCGCGGAGGCCCGGCGCATGGCCGTCGACCGGCTTGCCGAGTCGCTTCGCGGCGGCGATCTTCGCCATCACCTCGGGGTCGCCGGAGAGGACGCCGGGCCAGTTCATCATCTCGGAGAGGTAGGAAAGCCGCGGATCGGCGAGGAGTCGCGCGACGGCCTGCGAGTCGAGCGTGGCGCCGGCGCACTCGAAGGTCGTCGCAGGCACGCAGCTCGGCACCCCGAAGGCGATCGGCATGCAGGCTCGCGAGGCTTCGTCGAGCATGAACTCGATGCCCGCCTCGCCGAGGACGTTCGCGATCTCGTGGGGATCGCTGACCGTCGCGACGGTGCCGTGCCGCACGGCGACCCGCGCGAACTCCACGGGCGGGAGCATGCTGCTCTCGATATGGACATGGGCGTCGACGAAGCCGGGCAGGATGAAGCCCGGTTCGAGCGGCGCAGACTCGGGCAGCGGCTCGATCGAAGCGATCCGATCGCCTTCGACCGCGACCTTCGCCGGATGGATCACGCGGCGGTGGAGGTCGACGAGTCGGAGGTGGCGTTCAGGCACGAGGCAAGGGTAGCGGGGGAACGGGCCCACGCGCGGCGCCCGCGACCATCACCCCGCGCCGCGCCTCAGTCCGCACCCTTCAAGGTCACGTAG
>JBMTTG010000279.1:0-3784 GCA_049449095.1 Phycisphaerales bacterium
AAGTAGCCCGCGCAGTGGTTGCCGAGCGCCGTGACCACGCCCCCGGTCAGGGTCGCCAGATCGACGATCGCATCGGGACGCACGCGCTCGCACGCCCAGCAGAGGGCGTCGGCGAGCACGAGGCGGCCTTCGGCGTCGGTGTTGGTCACCTCGCAGGTCACGCCGTTCATCAGGGTGATCACGTCGTCGGGGCGGAAGGCGTCGCCGGCGACCATGTTCTCCGCGGTCGGCAGCAGCGCCGTCACGCGGATCGGCAACTTCGCCTCCGCGATCGCGCGGATCGCGCCGAGCACGGCGCAACCGCCGGACTTGTCGTACTTCATCCCCTTCATGCCGTTGTTCACCTTGAGGCTGTAGCCGCCGGTGTCGTAGGTGAGGGTCTTGCCGACGATCGCGAGGTGCGGAGCCTTGGCGGCCTTCGCCGGCGCGTACTGCAGTTCGATGAGACAGGGCTTGTGCGCACTGGCCATGCCGACCGTCGCGAGCCCGCCCATGCCGAGCCGCTTGGCCTCGGCGAAGTCGATCACCCGCACCTTGAGCTTGTGGCTCTTCGCGAGCCGCTTCGCCTCGGCGGCGATCCACTGCGGATGTGCGACGTTGGGCGGTGTCGCCTGCAGCGTGCGGGTGAAGTTGACGCACTCGCCGACGGCGAGCCCCTCGGCAAGCCCGGCGGCCATGGCCGCGTCGGGGCTGCCGACCCGAAGGCTGCCCTTCGCGGGCGCGCGTTCCGACGCCTCGCCGGCGAAGCCTTCGAGCCGCCAGTTGCCGACCGCGAGGCCTTCGCCGAGTCCTCGTCCGAACGCGGTCGCCGAGAGGCTGCCAGTCGCCTCCGCGAGCGGCTCGATCGACACCTCGGTGTGTCCCATGCGATCGAGCGCCGAGACGAGCTTCGCGCCGGCCTTGCGGGCGGCGGTCGGCGTCAGCAACGCGGGATCGCCGATGCCCAGCAGCACCGCCCGCGGACCCGCGGCAAGCGTCTCGCCGGCCTTGCCCTTGAAGCCGGGCGTGCGAACCGCCTCGGCGATCGCGGGAATCGCCTTCCACGGAGCCGGAATCTTGCCATCGGCGGGGACCGGAAAGACACGAACGGGATTGGACGGTCGTCCGGCGGTGATCTTCTTGAACATGCGGTTTCCTGACGAGTTGGCGGCAGTCTAGTCCCTCGCCCGCGAGGGGTCGGTCATCGCGTACGACCCCTATCCTCCGCCCATGTTCGCCCGGACGATTCTCGTGGTGGGTGGCGGCCACGCGGGCCTCGAGGCAGCGCGGGCGGCGTCGAGTGCGCTCGGCGGCGAAGGTCGCGTGATCCTGCTGACCATGGATCCCTCGAAGATCGGCGCGATGAGCTGCAATCCGGCGATCGGGGGGCTTGCGAAGGGCCAGATGGTCCGCGAGATCGATGCGCTCGGCGGGTTGATGGGGCGCGCCGCCGATGCGAGCGGCATCTCCTTCAAGGTGCTCAACGCGAGCCGCGGCGCCGCGGTGCGCGGGCCGCGGGCGCAGTGCGACAAGGAGGCCTATGCCGCCGAGGCGCAGCGCCTGCTCGCGGAGGAGGCCGCCGTCGAAGTGTGGGCCGGCACGCTCGAGGATCTCGAGCTCGATCGCACTGGCCGCGTGGGCGCGGCGATCGTCTCGTCGGGCACCGGGCCGGTCCTGGCCGACCGCGCGGCGATCGAGTCCAACGGCGTCGGTGATCGTCCGGCGCGACCGATCTATCCATCGGCCTCCGGCTCGCCCGTCGCGGAGCAACGCCTCGCGGTCGATGCGGTCGTCGTGACGACCGGCACCTTCATGCGGGCGATCATGCACACCGGCGCTTCGCAGACGCCGGGCGGCCGGGTGGGCGAGGGCAGTGCCACCTCGATCGCCACGAGCCTGCGCGGACTCGGCTTCGAACTCGGCCGGCTCAAGACGGGCACGCCGCCGCGGCTGACTCGGTCGTCGCTCGATCTCGAGTCCCTGCCGGAACAGCGCGGCGATTCCGTGCCGACGCCGTTCTCCGACCTCTCGCCGGAGATCCTGCCCGGATCGAGGTTCCCGCGGCTTCCGCAGGTCGTCTGCTGGGAGACCGCCACGACGTCGGCGATGCATGCGCTGATCCGGGCGAACCTTCATCGCGCGCCGATGTACTCCGGCGCCGTCGAGGCCGAATGCGGGCCGCGGTACTGCCCCTCGATCGAGGACAAGGTGGTCCGCTTCGCCGATCGCGAGAGCCATCACGTCTTTCTCGAGCCGGAGACCCTCGGCGGCGAACTCATCTACTGCAACGGCATCAGCACCTCGCTGCCTGCGGAGATCCAGATCGAGCTCGTGCGGTCGATGGCCGGATGCGCCCGCGCCGAGATCGCACGGGCCGGCTACGCGGTCGAGTACGACATGGTCTGGCCGCATCAGATCGATGCGACGGCGATGACCAAGCGCGTGCCCGGCCTGTTCCTCGCCGGCCAGATCAACGGCACCAGCGGCTACGAGGAGGCGGCGGGGCAAGGCCTGATCGCAGGTCTCAACGCGGCGCGGTTTGCGCGAGGCGAGGAGCCGGCGCGGCTAGGCCGCGAGACGAGCTACCTCGGCGTGATGATGGACGATCTCGTCACCCGCACGCCGCGCGAGCCCTATCGCATGTTCACGAGCCGCGCGGAGCATCGGCTGCGGCTTCGCGCCGACAACGCCGACGTGCGCCTCACCCGGCTCGGGCACGCGTGGGGGCTCGTCGATGCGCGGCGCCTCGCAACCTTCGAGCGACGGATGACCGCGATGGAGACCCTGCGCGATCGCCTGGTGCGGACCCGCCACGAAGGGCGTTCGCTCAAGGAGTGGCTCCGCAAGCCCGAACTCGACGCGGCGTGGGCGGCGGAACGGCTTGGCGAACCGGTCGATCGATCCCTGCTCGAGCGGTTGGCGATCGAGGCCCGCTACGAGGGCTACCTCGCGCGGCAGGAGCACGCGATCCGCCGAGCCGCGGCCGAGGAGTCGGTCTCGATTCCGGAGTCCTTCGATCCGGGCGAGGTGGTCGGCCTGCGAAGCGAGGCGGTCGAGGTGCTTCGGCGGTTCCGCCCGGCGACGCTCGGTCAGGCGGGACGCCTCGCGGGCGTGAACCCGGCGGACCTCTCGCTCGTCTCGATCGCCCTCGAGCGGCGGCGCCGGGCGAAGGTCTCCTGATCACTCGCCTCGCACGCGGAAACCATCTATCCTGAACGGCTTGCGAGGCCCCTTCGTCTAGCCTGGTCCAGGACACCACCCTTTCAAGGTGAGAACACGGGTTCGAATCCCGTAGGGGTCATTGGGGGAAGAAGAGGAGAGAGGAGTAAGGAGTAAGGAGAGGGGAGGACCACGCGGAGTTTCCGCCGCAAGGCGATGGACTCCTGCAGGGTGCGGCTCTACTTCCCCGGAGATCCAACAACCCGGCGGGCCTCGGGAGTTGATCGATGCCGTTTCTCTTCGAGCATCTCACGGTGTATCGACGCGCGGTAGGGTTTGCCGACCGTGTCTTGGCTCTCGCAGGAACGATGCCATGGCAGGCGGAGTTCCTCATCTCCCAGGCCGTCCGAGCGGCGATATCGATCGCGGCCAACCTGGCGGAGGGCAATGGTCGATCGACCCCTGCGGATCGGCGCCGATTCTTCGTGATGGCGAGGGGTTCGGCCCACGAGTGCGTGCCGCTCCGGGAACTGGCACGACGACGAGGCCTGCTCGCGGAGTCGGAGCATGCGGAGTTCAAGGCGGAGATCGAGGAGATCGCTCGGATGCTGGCCGGACTGATCCGCCACACGGAGCGATGAACTTC
>JBMTTG010000280.1:0-3776 GCA_049449095.1 Phycisphaerales bacterium
TCGTCGGCTGGAACGTGGTGGCCCAGTCGGCGGATCTCCTCGGCGCTCGGGGCCTCACCATCGTGGCGGCGATCTTCGCCGGCGCGATCGCGGAACCTGCCAGGCCGGGCTCGCGAGGCATGCTCGCGCTGCTCGGCTCGCTGCCCATCCTGGTCGTCTTGGCGATCGGCGTGCTCGCCTATGGAAGTTGGCGTTTGAAGCAGGCCGAGTCGTTGCCGACGCTCGGGCGATTCCTCGCGATCCAGACGGCGCTGCCGATCGACAACAAGATCGGATGGACCTCCCGGCGGCAGCTCGAGGATGTTCCGGCGTTCGCCCGTCAGACGCTCGAGGCGTGGGAGTCGGTCGGACCGCCGGTCGATCTGATCGTGTGGCCCGAGACGATGCTGCCAGGCTTCGGGCTCGATCCCGCGACGCTCGGAATGCTCGAGCAGGGCGGGTTCTTCCCGGGGCGATTCTTCGGCGAGGTTGCGCACGGCATCGCCCAACGCGCGGGCGTGCCGCTGCTTCTGGGCAGCCCGTCGTACGTGGGGCTGCGCGAGGACGGCGAGCGCTGGGCGTGGGATCGCCACTTCAACAGCGTCTATCTCGTGCCGCCCGAGCCGATCTCCGACGTCGAGCCGCCGCGCTACGACAAGCTCGTGCTCACGCCGTTCGGCGAGACGATGCCTGGGATCTCGCAGTGGGAATGGCTCGAGCAGTCGCTGCTCGATGTCGGCGCCCGCGGCATGAGCTTCGATCTCGATGCCGGCGCGGCGCCGGTGCGATTCGAGGTCGAGAACGGGGCGAGCGAGCCGGTTCGGATCGCGACGCCGATCTGCTTCGAGGCCACGGTGTCGTGGCTCTGCAGGCGTCTGGTCTGGGCGGATGGCGAACGGGAGGCGGACCTGCTCGTGAATGCGAGCAACGACGGCTGGCTCGGCCGCGACGACGCTGCGCGGTGGATGCATCTCCGCCTCGCGTCGCTCCGCGCGATCGAGAACCGCACGCCCATGCTGCGCGCCGTGAACACCGGCTACAGCGCCGGGATCGATTCGAGCGGTCGCATCGTGGCTGGACTCGACGGCTCGGCTGCGGGGCTCGGCACCGGCGCCGGCTGGGTGGTCGCGGAGTTGCCGCGCGACGGGCGCCGCCCGCTCTTCGCCATGGTGGGCGACCGATGGGCGTGGCTGGCGGTCGTCGGGGTGGCGGCGGGTTGGCTCTCGACGCGGCCGCGGGCCTCGGTCGTGCCCTCGGGCCGCTGACGGAACTCGGGTGGGATTCAGGTCGACTTCGCCGCAGGGCCGATACCGGACCTCTCGGGACGGTCGAGTTCTCGCCGCCCAGTGCATGCCCAACAGACCACTGAGGAGTCGCCGATGAGCTCGCCCACTCTTGTCCGCTTCTCGATCTCCCGCGGCTCCGCGGCCACGCTCGGTCTGACGATCGCGGCGACGCTTCTCGCCGGATGCGAGAGCTCCGGCAGCCGCCCCGCCCCCAGTCGGCAGGCCGCGAGCGGCGACTTCGATCCCGGAGCGAGCGAGTGGGGCCGTCGGGGCCCGCGTCGGGAATCGCTCCCCGAGCCCGAACCGTTCACGGAGAGCGAGGCGGAGCAGTCGCCGGCCGGCGAGGTCTTCGTGACCGAGATTCTCGTCGTGGCGGAGGACTCCTCGGCCGTCGAGGAGTCCGACGACGGCTGGATCGGAGACGACCTGCTCGGCGACGACGAGGAGACGGTGGTGGTGCAGGAGTCGCCCGAGGAGGCTCCGCCGAATCGCGCGGCGCCGCCGACCACCCGCGAGGAGGCGGTGACCGAGCCGGTTCGCGAGACCTCGCCTCCGTCGCCCGTCCCGGTCGCGGCGGGGGCCGCGGCGGCGACGCTTCCTCCGTCAGCGCTGCCGCCGCCGGCGCCGGTTCCGGTGAGCGATGCCGAGCGTGCGATGGCGATCCTTCGTCAGGCGGCGCGAAGCCCCGATCCGTCGATTCGAGCCAATGCGATCGAGTCGCTGCTGGCCTCGCCCGGCACGCTCGAGGAGGTCGTCACCGCGGGCCTCGTCGACTCCAATCGCGGCGTCCGATTCGTCGCCGCGATGTGCATCGGCCGCGCGAGGCTCTCGAACCTCTCGCATCTCGTCGAGCCGCTCGTGCGCGACGCTTCGCCCTCGGTTCGTGCGGCGGCGATCTATGCGCTTCGCCGATGCGGGCGTCCCGCCGATCCGAGCGTGCTTGCCGCCATGCTGCGAAGCGACGATCCCGAGATCCGATCGAACGCGTTTGCGGTGCTCGGCGAGCTCGGTGACCGCTCGGCCGCGCCGATGGTTCGCGAGGCCTTGGGCAAGGGCATGCGGCGGGTGAATCCCATCCGCGTCCGAATCGTCGAACTGCAGGGCGCCGAGACCCTGGTCCGCCTCGGGAGCGAAGAGGACATCGAGGCGATCCGGGCGGCGCTCTTCGCCCCGGTCGAGCAGGGAGAACTGAGCATCCTCGCCTGCCAGATCCTCGCGCGGGTCGGCGACCAATCCTCGGTCCCGATGCTCGAGCGGCTGATCATGGCCTCGGGCAACTCCGCTCGCCCGCCCGAGATCCGCCTCGCGGCGGCGCAGGCGATCGCCGAACTTGGTGCACGGACCCAGATCGATCTGCTCGCCTTGGCATCCAACGCGGCGAGGTCGCCGGACCCCCTCGTTCGAATGCAGGCCGCTTCAGTGCTCGGCCGGCTTGGCGGGTCGGCGGCCGAGGCGACCTTGGCGACGATGCTCTCCGACCCGGTGGAATCCGTGCGGGTGACCGCGGCGGGGAACCTCGCGAGGCTCGCTGCCGAATCGGCTTCACCCTCCGCGGGTCGACCGATGCGTTGACACTGTTCACGCACGCGACTACAACGCCGCGATCGCCGTTTTCGGGGAGTTCTCCCCGCGCGGCAGGGGAGTGATCGCCTCGACGCGGTGCTGGATGCGCCGCGGCCTCGCCGGGTCTTGTTCGGCTCCGCCGACGGGACCTTCCAGGAAGACCAAGGGAAGCCTCCGTGCACATCCTGACCAAGATCCTGATCGTCGTCGTGACCCTGCTCGTCGTGATGCTTGTTCCGCTCGTCATGGTCAACGCGACGAACGAGGCGAGCTTCAAGTCGAGGTTCCAGGCCGCTCAGGCGGAGAGTGCGTCCCTGCAGTCCCAGGCGATGGCGGCGAGCAATGCTCGGCTCGCGTCCGAGGCGGCGCTGGGGGCCCAGATCCGAACCCTCGAGGCCGAAGTGGCGACGGCTCGTCAGCAGGTCGAGCGTCAGTCGGCCGAGGCTCGCCGGCTGCAGGGCGAACTCGATCGGTCCTCGTCGATGCTGGCCCGCATGGCGACGACGCTGAGCCAGATCCAGCAGACCGGCGAGGCGAATGCCAAGATCACCGAGGGTCTGATCGCCGAAGCGGACGCGCTCCGCAAGCGGGAGACCGAGGCGTCGACGCGGACGGTGGCGCTCGAGCAGCAGGTTGCCGATCTGCGTGACACGGAGGGTGTGCTGCGGGCGGAGATCTTCAAGCTCCAGGAGCAGCTCAAGGAGTCCTCCGACCAGCGTGACCGCGATGCGGCGACGATCGCTCGCTACGAGGCCTCGGTCGGATCGCTCCGCACCGCCTCCGCGGGCGAGGTCCGTCGCGTCGCCGACCGGAACCTCCGGGCGAAGGTGGTCAAGGTGATCGACGATCCCGCCGGCAAGCTCGCTTCGATCGATGCCGGCGAGCGTGATGGTGTGCAGCCGGGCTGGGTGCTCACCATCTCCGACGGAACCAACTACATCGCCAACC
>JBMTTG010000281.1:0-3747 GCA_049449095.1 Phycisphaerales bacterium
GGACTTCCGACGACGGACTTCTAAGGTTCGCGGCCGACCGATCCACGGGGGATCGCCTCCCAAGGGCCCGCTGGCCCACCGACCCGCCGAGTGGGCTCGAGAGCCTGCGCCGAGACCTGTTCGTCGGGACGACCACGCCCGCCAAGGCCGGCAAGCTCGCCAGGCTTGCCAGATCGCCGGATCGAGAGAACTCGAACCTCTTCGCTCGCCCCGCATCGAGGGTGGGCTAGGTTCATGATGGGCATCGGAGGTTCCGTCGATCACGGGACCGCCCGAGGCTTCTTCTCCCCGAGGCTTCTTCTCCTCGAGCCTTCTTCTCCTCGAGTTTCCTTCTTCCCGCGTCCGCGTTGCTCCGCGGGCCGGCTGCCATCGCGAGATCTTCGATGCGACACCCACTGGTCATCCTCGCCCTGATCGCTTCGACGTTGGGACTTGGACAGTTGGCACACGGCGACGGGAGCGGGACTCGACGGCGTGTGGTCGTCTGCACCGACCTTGCGATGGGGCTCGACTGCACCAACGTCTTCGGCAGCCCGCCTTCCGCGGCCGATCCCGACGACGCCTGGGCGCTCGCCTGGGCGCTGAACCATCCAGGCTGGGAGGTGATCGGCGTGGTGGTCTCGTACGGCAACTGTGCGTGCGAGACGCCGCCCACGACCTGCGACGCGCCGCCGCCGGAACCGGGCCAGATCGCCTGCGCGGTGCTCGACCAGCAGGTCGAGATCACCCGCTGGGTGGTCGAGGCGTGCGGGCGCGACACGCCGGTCCATCGGGGATCGTCCCGTCGCTTCGCCGTCGATGGTCCGGCGCCCGACGGAACGCTCGCGGCGCTCGGCGCGATCCTCGAGCAGCCCGGGCCGGTCACCATCGTCGGCATCGGTCCGGCGAGCGATCCGGCCTATCTCGTGCGCGACCTGGCCAGTGTCGGCCGGATCGATCGCGTCGAGCGGCTCGTGCTCGAGATGGGGCAGTTCGGACCGTGGGCCGGGCAGGCGGGGTTCGTCATCAACGGGCTTCCGGTCTCGGACTACAACTTCCGCGGCGATCCGGAGGCGGCGCGGTGGCTGTTCGAGACCACCGAGGCGCTTCCCGACACCACGCTCGTGCCGTTCAACGCGATCCGCTTCGGCTACATCACCGAGCCCGGGCTCGATCTGCTCGCGGCGGTCGATCGTGCGACCACCGATCGCGTCGCCGCCGACTCGCGGGCGTGGCTCTCCAAGTGGGTCGGCATCTTCGGCGAGCCGGGCTTTCACCTCTGGGATCTCGTCTGCATGCTCTCGGTGGTGGACGGCGCGGTGTTCGACACCGTCCCCGTGCACGCGACGCTCGAGTGCCTCGAGAACAAGCCATCGCTCCAACTGACGCCGGCCGGGGCCAAGAGCCGCATCGAGTGCGCCTGGCATCTGTCGAGCATGGGGCCGCCACTCGTGTCGCAGCCGATCACGTTCGCCGCCGCCGACGCCACCACCGGCGTCAGCGATCAGAACGCGATCGCGCAACTCGCGCTAAAGGCGTGGCTCGAGTGTCCGAAGCCCGCGGATCGGTGCGAAGGTGATCTCAACGGCGATGGCGTCGTCGACGGCGCCGATCTCGCGGAGCTGCTTGGAAGGTGGGGCCGGTGCCCGTAAGCGCCGGGCGGGTGACTGGAGCCGCAGCGCTTCGCGGTTCGGAGTCCATCCCGTCCATCCCGTCCATCCCGTCCAATGGACCGCTCGTCGAGCGAAGCGAGCGACCAGCGCGTGACGTGGCCAGCGCCCGAGACACCCGCATTCGTTCGACGCACGCCGCCCGTCCCGCAAGCAGCTCGCTCTCCGCTTGTGCCGCCTACGGCAGTTCGCGCAGGCGCAAGCCGCGGAACTCGACCGGCGAGCCTTCGCTCTCGAGGCAGAGGTAGCCATTGCGGGGCGTGCACTCCGAGCCGCCGGAGACCTCGCGCCCGTTGACCCACAGCCGCACCTCGCCGTTGATCGCACGGATGTAGTAGTGGTTCCACTCGCCGACGCCGCGCGAGCGCGACTCGGTCGGGAAGCTGCGGCGGCCGTTGGGCGAGATCGGCGGGAAGGGCTTCATGGTCGACGCGCCGACCGGGAACACGTCGCCGTGGCAGGTGAACCAGTCGGCGGTGTTGCCGCCCTTCTCGTACGCCGCGGTGTAGCCGAGGTCGAGCACCTGCACCTCGATCCCTTCGGGAAGCCCCGGTCCCTTCAGGCGATCGAGCGACTCGATCGGCGACCACAGGAAGATGCCCGAGTTGCCCGCGTCGCGCAGGTGCCGCCACTCGCAGAGCAGTTCGAAGTTGGTGTAGGGCTTCGTCGAGCGGATCACGCCGACCGGGTTGCCAGTGCAGTGGACGTCGCCATCCTTCCACTGCCAGGTGTCGGGCAGGCAGTTCACGTTCACGAAGTCGGCTTCACCGAGCGAGCGGAATCCCGGCTCGGTGCCATCGATGCCCGCGGCGGGCCGAGTCGGCGAAGCAGCGGGCGCCGAGTCCTGCGCGGCGAGGGCGTGCGTGCCGCCGGCGAGCGCGGCGAGCGAGGCGAGATGGAACCGGCGGCGGTCGATCGACATGGCGAGGGGTCCGTGGGAGGCGTCGCGATTCGAAGCGGGCGGAAGAGAGTACCGGCGGTCGTGAACGGAATCGGTCGCGGGTCGGATCCGCCAGCCGCGGGATTCGGAGGCAGGGGACCTCGGTCATGCCGGCGATCACGGCGATGCGAGAGGACACCGGGTTCCGCGGACGTCATGAAGCATCCACGCGACCTTGGCGAGGATCGTGCTCATCAGGTGGGGTAGGGCGTGCGGCGAGGTCCCGAACTCCGCGGGCCCTCCAGCAGCATCATGACCTTGGGCGACTCGAATCGATGCGCCGGGCCGCCCAGACGAAGGAACGCCGCCTCCGCCTCGATCCGCCGCGGGTTCGACTCGTCCACGTCGCCATCGAGGGCACCACCGATCGCCCGGGATGCGAACACCTCGAACGACTCGTACACGATCTCGGAGTGATAGCGATACGTCGCCCATCGTCCGAACGCGGGCACCGCGACCCGACGTAGCGAGGCTTGCGCCGCGGCCCGTTCGGCGTCCTCGTCGTGGAAGAACTTCATGACGGTGTTGAGGGGACCATCGGCAGGTTCGATCGCGCAGAGGAAGCCGTCCGGTCGGAGGACTCGGACGCTCTCGGCGATCGCCGCGTCGTGCAGATGCGCGGGAACGTGGTGCAGGGAGAAGCTGAACACCACGCCATCGAGCGAACCGTCCGCGGCGGGCAGGCGGTCGGCACCGGCTTCCACGAATCGAACCCCGGGAAACGCCGCCGCGTGGCGATTGCGATTCGCCTGATCCCGGTCGGGCTCGATGGCCAGGACCTTCGCACCTCGCTCGGCAAGCAGACGGGAGAAGGCCATGCCGCCGCAGCCCACGTCCGCGATCGAGCGCCCCGCCAGCGTCACGCGATCGGCGAGCACGTCGATGCTGTTCGTGCGTCCGAGATCGATCGTCACCGATCGGATTCCGAAGGTTCAGGGTCGATCGTGGGTGGGGCGTCGTCGTCTCCGGTGCGCGGCGGTCGAACGGGCTGCGTCCACGCCATTTCGAGATCGCCCTTGGCGTACGGGCGAGGATGAGGACGTGAACTGGTCACCCGCGCTCGCACGTAGAGTTCGTTGCCGGTGAAGGTGTACACCGCGGGGTCGTCGCTCGTCGCCGCGAGCACGCGGGCGCCGGGCGTGTCCGGCGGCGCCCCGG
>JBMTTG010000282.1:0-3739 GCA_049449095.1 Phycisphaerales bacterium
AGCAGGTTCGTCCTCCCTCGCCTCTTCTCCTCTTCTCCTCTCTGGCTTCGGGCGGAGCCCGAAGCCGGATGAACCGATCGATGTGCCGCTGATCGTCTCGCTCACGCCGATCGACGGGTCATCGACCCAGGCGGCGTGATTCGGCCGATCGCCGGCCGGTGATCGGGGAAGAGCTACTACGAAGAACGAGCGAGGATCGCTTCGAGTCGGACCAGCGCCTCGGGATCGGAAGCGAACTCCGCCAAGGGCCTCAGGCGCTCGAGCGTCGCGGTTCGATCGAGTTTGCTCCCTTGACGGGTGACGATGCCCGAGATGTCGCTCCAGTCTCGATCGCGACCGGCGAACGCCTTCATCACCAAGAGGTCCTCGGCGGAAGCGGTTCGGACCGGCGGGCCGCCATCGACGGCCCAGAGGGACGAACGGTCGATCATCGCTCGCTCGAACTCGAGGGCACCCAAGGCGACGTCGATTGGAATGCCACGAGCATCGCGCACCAGCAGGGTGCGGTGGGCGATGGCGAAGTCCCTCGCGTCCGGCATGCGGGGCTCGAGCGAACCAAGCAGCAGGTCGATCGCCTCTTCGTCCCGTTCGATCGCGGTCAGCGCGACCAGATCGACGTCCGCGGTGAGCCGCGGCTCGCCCCATCGTGCCACCGCGAGGCCGCCGACCACGCAGGCGGGAATGCCATGTCGTTCGAGCAGTGCCAACGTTTCCGCTGCGGCGGCGAGCAGCGGCGTCATCGCATGCCCCGACCGGCCAGGCGGGCATGCCAGCGGGCGAAGCCATGCAGATCGCTGGTCGGGCGATGCGAGGCGGACTCGTTCAGGACCGACGTCCAGCCCTCGAGAAGCCGGATCGAACGGGTCTCACGCTCCGCCTGAAGGCTCTCCAACCGCTCCGCCTCGAGCCGAGCGGCCGCGACGCGCCATGCTGCCGCATGCTGCTCGAGACGTGCTCGATCCTCGATCGGGGGACGGTCGCTCATGAAGGATCGATCGTAGGTTCACCCCTTCGCCATCGACGCCCGGACCGACTCCGCCCCGCGGGTGCGATACTCGTTCGAGAGCCCTTCGACGAACGCGTCGAAGCCGATCTCGCCCAGATTCGCCTCGATGCCGAAGGCGCGGACGCTGACCTTGCGATGCTCCGCGTCGCGCGGGCCGACCACGGCGCAGTAGGGGATCTTGAGGTCGCTCGCGACCTTGATCTTGCCCTGAATGCGGTCGTTGGAATCGTCGAGCGTCGAGCGCAGGCCCGCGGCCCGAAGCGCCGCGTGCAAATCCTTCGCGTAGTCGAGGCTCTTCTCGCTGATCGGCAGCACCCGCACCTGTTCGGGGCTGAGCCAGAGCGGGAAGGCGCCCGCGAAGTGCTCGATCAGGCAGCCGACGAAGCGCTCCATGCTGCCGAAGGGCGCGCGATGGATCATCACCGGGCGGTGCGGCTGGTTGTCGGCGCCGACGTAGGAGAGGTCGAACCGGATCGGCAGGTTGTAGTCGACCTGCACCGTGCCGAGCTGCCAGCTGCGGCCGATCACGTCCTTCACCACGAAGTCGATCTTCGGTCCGTAGAACGCCGCTTCGCCGGGTTCCTCGGTGAAGGGCACGCCGAGGGTCTTCGCCGCGTTGCGGCACGCCTCCTCGGCCTTGTCCCAGTTCGCCGGATCGCCGACGTACTTCGCGCTGTCGGGATCGCGCAGCCCGACCCGCACGCGGTACTCGTGCATGCCGAGGGTGCCGAAGATGAGCTTCACGATGCTCAGGCAGCCAAGCACCTCCTCCGCGACCTGATCCTCGCGGCAGAAGAGGTGCGCATCGTCCTGCGTGAAGCCGCGCACGCGGGTCATGCCGCCGATCTCGCCCGACTGCTCCCAGCGGTAGACCGTGCCGAACTCCGCGAGACGCACCGGCAGGTCGCGGTAGCTGTGCGGAGCGCTCGCGAAGATCCGGATGTGGTGCGGGCAGTTCATCGGCTTCAGCAGGTAGCCGTCGACTTCACCCTGCTCGAGGCGATTCGCGAGTTCGGCGCAGGAGCAGCCTTCATGCGCGAGCCGCGCCAGCTCGTCGTGCTCGACGATCGGCGGATACTGGCTCTCGCGGTAGTAGGGGAAGTGCCCGCTGGTGCGATAGAGGTCGAGCTTGCCGATGTGGGGCGTGAAGACCTGGTGGTAGCCCTGCTTGCGGAGCTCCTCGCCGATGAAGGTCTGCAGTTCCTGCCGAACCACCGAGCCGGCGGGCGTCCAGAGCACGAGGCCCTGCCCGACCATCTCGTCGATGTGGAAGAGGCGAAGCTGCTTGCCCAGCACGCGGTGGTCGCGCTTGCGGGCCTCCTCGAGCTGCGCGAGGTGGGCGGCGAGCTCGTCCTTCGTCGCGAACGCGGTGCCGTAGACGCGGGTCAGGCGATCGAGGCTCTCGTCGCCCTTCCAGTAGCTCGACGCGAGGCTCGTCACCTTGAAGGCGCCGATGCGTCCGGTGCTCGGCACGTGGGGGCCGCGGCAGAGGTCCTCCCAGTTGGCGCCGGGCGTGCCGGTGGCGTACCAGCTGAGCGAGGCGCTGCCGGCCTCGCGGGCCCGCTCGGCATTGTCGAGCTTGAACTTCGAGCCTTCGCGCTCGAGCTTCGCGAGGCCTTCGTCGAACGGAAGCTCGTAGCGGGTGAACGGGCGGTTCTCGCCGACGATCTTCGCCATCTCCGCCTCGATCGCCGGGAAGTCCTCGGTCGAGATGGCGCGCTCGCCCTCGAAGGAGATGTCGTAGTAGAAGCCGGTCTCGAGCGGCGGGCCGTAGACGAGCTTCGCGTTGGGGAAGAGCCGCAGGATCGCCTCGGCCATCACGTGCGCGGTGCTGTGACGGATGAGGGAGAGGGCGTCTGCATCCGCAGCGCCGTCACGGGTCTTCGGCGTGACGATCGCCAGCCCGCAGTCGCGGTCGAGCGGGCGTGCGAGGTCGGAGAGCTCGCCGTCGATCTTCGCGCCAAGCGCAGCCTTCGCGAGGCCCGCGCCGATGTCGCGGGCGACTTCGGCGGCGGTGACGGGGCGGTCGTAGGAGCGGACGGAACCGTCCGGAAGGCGGATGTCGGGCATGGCGTGAGGGTCGGAGCGGCCTAGCGGCGTTCGCGGTCGGGTTCGCCGAAGAGCGCCGGCTGATCCGGCGCCGGTTCAGGTCTCTTCTCGAGCTCGGCGAGCTCGATGCGGAAGTCGTCGAGGTTGCGGAAGTCGTAGTACTCGCTCGCGTAGCGGATGTAGGCGACCGGGTCGACCGCCCGCAGCCGGACCGCGAGCCGGCGGCCGATCTCGACGCTCTGGACCTCGCGCTCGAAGTCCTGATGCACGGAGTCCTCGACCGCCCGCACCAGTTCGAGCTTGATCTCCTCCGAGATCGGTCGCTTGCCGCAGGCGGCCTGCAGGCCGCGGAGCACGCTCTGGGCGTCGAACGGCACGCGGCTGCCGTCCTTCTTGACGACCATCAGCCGCGCGGTCTTCTCGATCCGCTCGTAGGAGGTGTAGCGCCGGCCGCACTTGTTGCATTCGCGGCGGCGCCGGATTGCGCCGCCGGCGTCGATCGTCCGGCTGTCGATGACCCGGTCGTCGTCGACGGAGCAGTTGGGGCAGCGCATCGGTGCATGTTCCCGGGTTCCCGGGGGGCGTCAACTGACACGGGAGGCGAGCGCGGGGCGTGCTGCGGGCGCGGGCCACCTCACACGATGGTCGCTCGCTTGGCTCGGCGGGCGGTCCCATGGACGGAAT
>JBMTTG010000283.1:0-3737 GCA_049449095.1 Phycisphaerales bacterium
TCTGCTTCGACCTCGGCGGCGTCTTCATCCGCCTGCAGCCCGATCTCGCCTCGGCGTGCCGCGATGCGGGCGTCGAGTTCCGCGGCGGCTGGGAGCATCTTGCAAGCGACGCGCCGCGGCTCGAACTGATCGAGCGCTATCAAGTCGGCGCGATCGACTGCGAGACCTACTACCGCGCGATGAGCGACCTGAGTTCCGGCCGCTACACCCCCGACGAGATCGAGGCGATCCATCGCGTCTGGGTCATCGAGCCCTACGCCGGCATCGACGCGCTGCTCGACGAGATCGAGTCGTCGGATCTCGCCACCGCGTGCCTCTCGAACACGAATGCGAGCCACTGGCGATGGCTCGAGGGCGTCGCCGCGTTCAACCGCCTGCAGCACCGCCACGCCTCGCACCTGCTGGGCTTCCACAAGCCCGACGAGCGGATCTACCGGGCCTTCGAGCGGGAGGTCGATCGCCGAGGCGGCGAGATCGTCCTCTTCGACGACCTTCCGGAGAACGTCGAGGCGGCGAGGCGACTCGGCTGGCAGGCGCATCGCATCGATCCCGCCGGCGACACGGTGGCGCAGATGCGGCGGGTGCTCTCCGCCTGAGTCCGGCCGGCGATCGCGATCGCATGCCGATGCAGGGCCGACGTTCTCGCGGGCAGACCGGCCTGCCTGTCGGCCCTGTCCAGCGCGACCATCCGGACGGGGTGACAACGCGACGGAATCTCGCGGATTCCTGGCGGATTCGTCTGGAGATTCCGCCGACCGGCGGCACCTTCTTCTCCGCCTCGCCACCGCCCGGCCTCGAGAGGTCGGCGGCGGCGGCGGCTTCGGGGCCCCGCACGGAACCTGCGTCGGCATCTCCCGCAGCCATCGTCCTCTTTCGAGACCACCCGTCCCCGGCAGACCCCATCGGAGCCCACTCGTGCGCCCGCGTCTTCGCCTCCCCATGCCCTGCGCCCTTCCCGTCCTTGCCGCCTCGATCCTGCTTCAGATGGGGGCTGCGGAGCAGGTCCACAGGGCCGAGCGGAAGGCATCGCCACCGCCGCGATCCGCCGCCGCGACCGCCGCCGCGTCCGCCGCCACGCCCAACATCCTCTTCGTCATCATCGACGACGCGGGCATCGACCTGTTCGAGCGCTGGAACCCCGCCGGCATCGAGCTGCCGCAGACGCCCGTGATCGACTCGCTCTGCGATCAGGGCGTCCGCTTCAGCAACGTGTGGTCGATGCCGCAGTGCTCTCCATCGCGCGTGGCGATGATGACGGGACGATTTCCCTTCCGCACCGGGGTGCTGAACGCCTGCCTCGAGACGGCGCCGCCGCGCTCGCAGGCCTCGCCCTACGAGTTCACCCTGCCGCGGCTGCTCGCGACTGCCGGCTACGCCTCGGGCTACGTCGGGAAGTTCCACCTCGGCGATCCGGCGCTCAATCCCGAAGGCGACGGGTACGCGAACGGCCTCGGCTTCCCCTTCTTCGAGGGCACGCCGCTCGGCGGCGCGTCGCTCATCGATGAGACGTTGTCCGGGCAGATGCCCCCGCCGCCGGATGGCGAGGCCCCCCGCTACTCCTGCGGATTCCCGGTCGATTCGGACACCAACGCTCCCGCCGTCTGCGCGTGCGGCTTCCCCGACGGGAGCTGGCACGACGGCGTGGACGCGGTGGAGTGCCTCGCGGCGGGCGGCGTCCCGCTGGTCGCTGCCTCCGGCGAACCCGTGCTCGAGGGCTCCGCCAAGGCGGTCGCCCGCGTCGACTTCACCCGCACCAACGGCTACTTCGTCAACGAGCGTGTCGTCGCCATCGACGGCGAGACTCCGACCTTTTCGCTCGGCCGCGGCTACGCCCCGAGCCGCGACGTGGACGAGGCCCTCGCCTGGATCACGGCCCGTCCTGCGGGCGAGCCGTGGATGTGCACCGTCGGCTTCGTGAACATCCATGACCCTTACCAACCGGCGCCCGCGGCGCTGCTTCCGCCCGACGCCGAGTGGCCGCAGGCGCTTCCGTACGTCTGCGACAAGCAGCTTGGCTACGAGGACGCCAACCTCGATCCCTCGAAGAAGGCGATGGCCAACCAGATGCTCTCCGCCTCCGACCGCGAGATCGGGCGGCTGCTCGTCGAGGCGGGCCTCGCCGAGTGGTCCGGCCGCGGGGTGACGCTGCTCGACTCGAACACGCTCGTGGTGGTCGTCGGCGACAACGGCACCTACGGACCGGTGGTGCGTCTTCCCTTCAACAAGCTGCAGGCCAAGGGCTATGTGAACCAGACCGGCGTCAGCGTGCCGATCGGCGTCGCCGGCGCCGGCGTCGCCTCGCCGGGCCGGACCGTGGACGCCATGGTGAACGTCGCGGACCTGTTCCGTCTCTTCGGCGAGGTCGCCGGCATCGACGTGCGGGCGGCGGTGCCGGCCTCCCACGCCCTCGACGCCGAGAGCATGATCGGCTACCTGCAGGATCCCGACGCGCCTCCGGTCCGGCAGTTCAACTTCACGCAGAACGGCACGAACCTCTCGATCCCGGACGGCCTGTTCCGCGCCTGCGTGCTCGCGTCGCTCCAGACCTGCACCGACTCGATCTTCCCCAACTCCTTCGTCTGCGAACTCTCGGGCGGCGAGTGGTACGACGCCTATCCCACCTGCTGCGAACTGCTCGAGGCGGGCAAGCTCGAGGACGGCATCGGCATCCTCTCGCCGGCGGCGATCGCCGTGACCGACGGCCGCTACAAGCTCATCATCAAGGACCTGCCGAGCTGCACCGAAGGGAAGGTCTGCCCCTACGAGTTCTACGACCTCTTCACGGCGCCCTTCGCCGAGCAGCTCGGCGGGCGAGGCATCGACTATCCGATCGCGAACATGCTCACCGACGCTGGGACCTGCTCAGGATCGGACCTGCCCCCGGAGGCCGCGGCGGCGTTCGCGGCCCTCGACGAGTTCGCCATGTCGCTGCTTGCCTCGGGAACGCCGGTTCCCGGCGACGGCAATCTCGATCGGGTCGTCGATGTGGCGGACATCGCGGGCATCGTCGAATGGTGGGGCGGCCCCTCGGTCTACGACTTCGACAACGACGGTCTCACCGACGGCAAGGATCTCGCCGTGGTCCTCGCGGGATGGACGCCTGCGCCCTGAGCCGCATCGCACCTCCCGGGACGTCGACTCCTCGGATGCGGGACGCATGCGTGACCGGTTCGTGACTGGAGCATGAACGCGTCGGTTGAGGTGCCGTGCGGCCAGTGTTCGCATTCATCATCGCACTCATCATCGCGCCGGTCATCGCGCCCGTGCGCGGACGATTGCCGCTTCGTTCAGGGCTCGCCTCCGCGAGGTGACGAACCCGGCGCGGACTCGCCGCGTCCCTCCGCCACCGCCCGCATTGCCTCCGCCTGCTCGAGGAGATGCGCGAGCAAGGCGTCCTCGTTGGTCGCGGTCTGTTCGCGGCGGGCAAGGCGCTCCCGCTGGACTTCGGCGCCGGTCTCGAAGCAGATCGCCGCCTCTACGGCAAGGCGCTGCGTTTCGGCCTCATCGCCTTGCGCACGCGCCTGCTCGACGAACATCGCCCATGGCGAAGGTCGATCGCCCACACGAGCCTCGACGGTGCCGACCCCGATCTCGAAGCGCGCGGACTCCGACAGCGACTCCGTTCGGGTCAGGCGATCCGTCGTCGTCCTCGCAGCCCTGCGGCGCCGATCGCCAGCGCGAACAGCCCGCCGCCGCCCGGGATCGCCGAAGCGGTGAAGCCCGCCGGCAGGTAGCCG
>JBMTTG010000284.1:0-3702 GCA_049449095.1 Phycisphaerales bacterium
CGCGGTGGGCGCTCGCTTCGCTCGGCGGGCGGTCATTTGGACGTGATGGACCCGGAGGGCGAAGCGCTGCAGCTGCTGCGCTCGGTCGCGGAGCGGTTCGTCTCCTCTCTCCTTTCTACTTTCCACTTTCTCGCTTCGGGCGCAGCCCGAAGCGGGCCACGTCACGCGGTGGGCGCTCGCTTCGCTCGGCGGGCGGTCATTTGGACGTGATGGACTGAATGGACGGGATGGACCCGGAGGGCGAAGCGCTGCCGCTGATGCGGATGGCAGGTGCGAGGTTCGTCTCCTCTCTCCTCTCTCCTTTCTCCTCTTCTCAACCCCCCAACTCGATCCCCTTCGCCTTCGCCCACGCCCCCGCGTCGTAGGGCGGAATCGTGCTGGCGACTCGAGGCGGCAGTTTCGTGATCGCCGTCTGCAGCGTCGTGCGCCGACGGTCCGCCGAGTCGACGTCGCCTTCCGCGAGATCGAGGGCGAGCAGGAATCTCATCGCCTCGACCAGGCCTTGCCCGGCGGCGAGATCCAGGCAGCGCCGTGCATCGTCCTTCGCCTCGAGCCAGGCGAGGGCCGTGCCGAGCAGCAGGTTTCCTTCGGGAAGGTGCGGCTGCGCCTCGAGCGCGTCGAGAGCGTGCTCGGCCGCCTGCTCATGACGCCCCCGACGAAGCGCCAGCCGTGAGAAGCCCAGGTGCGCGGCGGGCGAGGGATCGTGCGCCAGGGCCTCCTTGAAGTGGCTCTCCGCCTGCGGGAAGCGATCGAGCGTCGCGGCGAGTTCGCCCAGGGCGATCTGCATGTCCATGCGATCGGAGGCGATCTCGCGGGCGCGAAGGTACGCCTCGTCGGCCCCCGCGCGGTCGTCGAGCTCGAGGCGCGTCGCGACGAGCTGAAGCCGCGCCTCGACCCGATCGGGATGCCGCTCGAGGATCGACTGCACCACCGGCAGCGCCTCGGACGGACGCCCCGCGTCGCGCAGCATGGTGACGAGCGCTTCGGCGTAGCGAAGCTCCGCAGGCTGCTCGCGATGCAGTTCCGCGAGCACGTCCGCGGCTTGGGCGGGACGCCGATTCGTCGCGTGGGTGATCGCGAGGTTGTAGCGCGTCTCGCGGCGCACGAGATCGAGCCGCTCGCCCCGGTCCTGCGGGAGCTCGGCCATGTAGCCGAGGTCGACGAGCTGTTGCAGCGCGTCGTGGGCCTCGAAGGGATCGAGGCGCAGATCGGGCGGATGCAGGCCTGCGTCGCCATCGACCGCCTCCCACGACTCGATCGCGGGAAGTTCGGCGCTGGTCGTGGCGGGCTCGAACGCCTCGGCGAGCGGGCGACCGTCCAAGTCCTTCGCGACCGGCACCCCAAGCAGCGCGAGCGCGGTCGGGGCGATGTCGACGAGCTTGGGCGCGTGGATCGTCTTCGCCTGTCCAACACCCGGGCCGCTCAGGACGAGCACGCCGTGCTCGCGATGCCAACTCGCCTCGAGGGCGGCGCGGTCCTTGGCGAGATCGGCGGTGATCGCGGGGCGACGATGGTCGCTGTGAAAGCCGTGATCGGAGAGGAGCAGCACCGTGGTGTCCGGCCCTGCCGCATCGAGCAGTTCGCCGAGCATGCGGTCGTGCAGCCGGTACGTCGCCGGCATCACCTCGCCGAACCGCCGAACGTCCGCGTCGGAGACGTGGGCCATGCGGGGCGGGAAGTACTCCATGAAGTGATGGCCGATCGTGTCGATGCCTTCGTAGAAGACCATCGTGCAGTCCCACTCGTGATCGGCGTCGAGGATCGACTTCGCGGCACGATGCACCGACGCCGTCCGCGCGAGCTGCTTCGCGAGGGCGCGAGGCCGCGGATCGCCGGGAGGCAGCTCTGCGAGCTTCGGGATGAACTTGAGGAGCTCGCTTCGGGCGATCGCGTGCGACGCGACGCGGCAAGCGGCCAGTCGCTCGGATTCACTCGCGGGATGGATCGCGCCGGGCGGAAGCGGCCACGCCTCGCCTTCCTTCGCGGGTTCGCCCTCCTGGAGCATGTTGCTCACGCAGGTTCCCGAGATCGGCTCGGCTGGATGCGAGGCGTACCAGCCGACCACGTTCACCCGGAGGCTCGATTGGGTGAGGATGTTCCAGATCGCCTTGACCCGTCGCGTGGTGCTCGAGGAGAGCCGGACCCCCGTGGCGGAGGCGGGGTCGGGATCGGGCTCCACGAAGTTCAGGATGCCGTGGCGGTCGGGCGTCTTCCCGGTGGCGATCGTCGACCACAGCAGCGGCGAGAGGCGAGGCAGGCTCGACGCGAGATCCGCCCGGCTCCCGGCGTCGAGGAGCCGCTTCAGCCGGGGCATCGCGCCACGCGTCAGCAGCGGCTCGATCATCATCCAGTCGGCGGCATCCCAGCCGACGAGCAGCAGGCGCTTGGCGCGGCGGTTCGGAGGCCGGGAGGGGGTCGGGTCGGTCATGGTCGATCGCGAGGCTTCTCGAGAACGGCTTCGGTCGGTCGGATCCGCCGCCGCGCATGAGAAGCGGGCGGCCCCGAAGGACCGCCCGCCGTCGAATTCGAACCGAAGTCCGGATCGATCTCAGCCGCGACGGCGACGCGAGCCGGCGAGGCCCGCGAGGCCGAGCAGGGCGACCGCGCCGGGGGCCGGGATGGCGCCCGCGTCGATCGCGGCGCCGGCGACGCTCTCGTACGCCCAGTCGACGATCGAGCGGGGCTGACCGGCGTAGGTGTCTGACAGCGAGACGCGGAACCAACCGTAGTGGGTGCCGCCATCGAGGGTGAAGCGGAAGCCGACGATGCTCGTCCCGTTGAGGGTGAGGTTCGTCGAAGCGCCGCCACCGCCGTAGGTGCTGCTGCCGTCGATCAGGGTGCCGACGGCGAGGTTCGCGAGGGCGGTGCTGCCGGACGCCTTGAGATAGCCGACGCCGTTCGAGGAGCTCTGGAACCAGCTGAGGCCGGTCGAACCGTACGGATTGATGTGCCAGCCACCCTCGACGGTGCCGCCGCCGCCACCGGTCGTGTTGTACGCGCCGGTGAGGACGTTGAGGTAGAGGCCGTTGAAGTCCGAGTTGATGATCAGGTTCTGATCAGCGAAGTAGACGACGTCGGCCGAAGCCGCACCGGCGGCGCCCGCAGCGACGGTGGCCGCGATGGCGAGGTGGCGGCTCAACCGCCCACGAAGCGAAACGTTGCTCATGTCTTTCTCCTGCTCTTTGCTCTTGAGAGTCTCGACTCTCGGCGTGTCGATCCGGCAGCTCGGATTGGGCCAAGTCCATCCGAGACGGCCCACCCACGAGGTGGCGCCGCTCCCGATCCGGCAAACACCTGAAACTGATCGCAATCCGAGCGATGGCAAGTGTGGCGTGTACGGAATGTTCCATTTGCTCAACGGGGACCGCCTTTGCTGGCCGTGTCAGGCCGGAAAGGTCCGGTAACCATTGATTCCACGTCAAGTTCGTTCGCGCACTGAAACGGGCGGCTCCCGAAGAAGCCGCCCGCTGCGTTCACTGGACTCGAAGCTGAGCGCTGAATCACCCGCGACGGCGACGCGCGCCCGCGAGGCCGGCCAGGCCCAGCAGGGCCAACGCGCCCGGGGCGGGGACCCCGTCACGTTTGCGGAACTCGACGCGCAGGCAGGTCTGGTGACTGCGGCCCTGCACGCCTTCGGCATCCGCCACGGCGACCGGGTCGGGCTGCTGGCAGAGAACCGGTGTGAGTGGCTGGTGGCCGACC
>JBMTTG010000285.1:0-3699 GCA_049449095.1 Phycisphaerales bacterium
TTCGTCGACGGGCGGTGGTGAGTAGGCGGGGTGAACAGGGCGGGGTGCCGAATGTCCAGGTCCGTCTCCTCTCTCCTCTCTCCTCTTCTCCTCTTCTTCCGCCCACGTCCGACTTTCCCGATTCCTTATCAGGTGACCCCAGGAACGCGGCGCCGCCGATAAGCAGCGTTCATGAGTGGCAGCGCGACCAACTCGACCTTCTCCCCACCCGCCAACGACGGCGCGCTCGCCGAGTTCATGCTGACCGAGCAGCGTCGCGGGCTTCCGCCGCAAGGCTGGCGATGCGAGGACCTG
Organism: Phycisphaerales bacterium; assembly: GCA_049449095.1. Classification (GTDB taxonomy): domain Bacteria; phylum Planctomycetota; class Phycisphaerae; order Phycisphaerales; family SM1A02; genus VGXO01. Next base: position 295 of record JBMTTG010000285.1, read on the forward strand.
CTCTGCATCGTGGTCGGCGGCCATCCGCGCTCGGAGATCGCCGATCGCCCGCTTGCGGACTGGATGGCCCGGCTGATCCGCCGCCGGATCGCCGAACGCTGCGGCGGCTCCACGCCGCTGACGCCCCTGGTGCTCACCGACTTCTGGTACCTCAACGACCGCCCGCTGCTGCAACAGCCCTCGATCGTGATCGGCGAGCCGGGCGTGAACGCCGCCGCCGCGCACCACGCGGTGCGTCTGCCGCAGATGCTCGTCCTCGAAGACGCGCTTCGGATCCACCTCGATCCGGAGTACCCGAAGCTCCGCGCCTGCTTCTGGGGAGCCGGTTCGCAGCGGACCGAGCAGGCCGCGCGGATCTTCGCGGATCGCTACCTCGACGGCTTCCTCGACGCGTCGCTCGCGTCCGTCCACCCGATGGCCTGATCGCCGCGGCCGATCGGAGCGGACAGCCGAACGCATTCCCCCGACCCGCCGGGGACGCGAGGTTTGAGCCGCCTCGTGTTCCCGGCGGCGTCGCCTTCCGGGCCAAGACTTCGATCAGAGCGCCGCCAGTCGTGCCGCCACCTCGCGACGACGCAGCGCGTCGATCATCGAGCCCATGCCGCCGGCGAGCACCTCGGACAGGTTGAACGACTCGCCGAGGCGATGGTCCGCGACGATGTTCTCCTTGAAGCGGTAGGTGCGGATCTTCTCCGCGCGGCTCGCCGAGCCGATCATCGAGTTGCGGCTCTCGGCGCGACGCGCCGCGGCCTCGGCCTGCTGCTTGGCGAAGAGCCGCGCACGAAGCAGCTGCCACGCTCGCTCGCGGTTCTGCTGCTGGCTCTTGGTCTCCTGCATGCGCACCTCGATCCCGGTGGGCTGATGGATGAGGTGCACCGCGGTCGCGACCTTGTTGACGTTCTGCCCGCCGGGGCCCTGCGCCGTGGTGATCGACTCCTTGACGTCCGCCGGATCGAGGTCGACCTCGATCTCCTCGGGTTCCGGAAGCACCGCCACCGTCGCGGTCGAGGTGTGCACGCGGCCCTGCGCCTCGGTCGCGGGCACGCGCTTCACCTGATGGGTGCCGCTCTCGAAGGCGAGATCCGCGAAGACCCGCGGCCCCTTCACCGAGAGGATCGCCTGCTTGAAGCCGCCCGCCTCGCCGGAACTCGCGTCGAGCATCTCGACGCGCCATCCGCGTTCGGCCGCGAAGCGCGAGTACATCTCGACGAGGTCGCCGGCGAAGAGCCCGGCTTCGTCGCCGCCCACGCCGGCGCGGATCTCGAGGATGACCGCGCCCACGGCGTCCTCGTCGGCGGTGACGAGCTGCTCCTGGGCGGCTTCGAGGGTGGCGGCGGCCTCGCGGCGCAGACGCGGCAGTTCCTCACGCGCGAGCGCGGCGAGTTCCGCGTCGTCCTCCTCGGCGAGCCGCGTCGCCTCGTCGAGTTCGCGCTCGAGTCGCACGAAGCGCCGCCAGCGCTCGACGAGCGGCTCGATGGCGGCGCGGCGGATCGAGATCGACTGCACGCGGCGATGGTCGGTCGCGATCGTCGGGTCGGCGAGCTGCTCGCCCAGGAGCTCGTACTGGCCGACGATCCCGTCGAGGGTGCGGCGAAGGTTCTCGTGGACGTCGAGCGGCACGGTGATCGGAGCCTACGGGAAGGGGATCGAGGCGGCGCCAACGACAACGCCGCCGGCGAACCGGCGGCGTCGGGATCGATCGGGATCGAGGACCTACTTCTTGGCGGTCTTCTTCTTGCTGAAGTAGTCGCCCGCGAACTTCTTCTGGAACCGCTCGACGCGGCCCGCGGCGTCGATGAACGCCTTCTGGCCGGTGAAGAAGGGGTGCGACCCGCTCCAGACCTCGACGTGCAGTTCGGGCACGGTCGCGCCGACGGTCATGACCACCTCGCCGCGGAAGTAGACCTTGGCCTCGGGGAAGTACTCGGGGTGGATCTCGGCCTTCATCGCAAACGACCTCGCACGCGGGAGAAGTGGGCGGAACCGGCAACCGCTCCGGGCAACCGGGGAATCGGGAAAGGTACCGAGGCGATCCCCCGGAGGCAAGGGTCGAGAGGCCACCGGCGGAACGCCGCCCGCTTCGAGACGGGCCGGTTCGCGCGGGATCGCGTTCGCCGTCGGTCACGCAGGTTCCAGAAAATTCTTCGAGCATCCAGATCCGAGTCGGCTCGCCGGGGCAGTCCCATCGAGTCGCACCGGCAGTCGATGCCAAGCGGTTGCCAATGCTCGACTTGGAATCGGGGGGCACCGATTGCTTCGAGACGTTTCGGGCTGGCGACTCGGGTGCCGCCGATGAGCCGCCCGGCATGGGGCCTGCCGAATCTCTCCATTTTGACAACGGTCGAATCCGGGGGATGGGTCGATAACAAAACGAGCGTTGGCAAATCCTGTTCGGGGCTAGCCGTCTCCGAGCGTCGGAGCGACCGAACCGGTGCCGCACCTCGCACGAGAACACAGGCCATGCACATGCTCGCCGACATGTCGACGACGATGAAGGCGCTCAACGCCGGACTGTCGATCGAAGGGATCACGCTCTATCTGTTCTGGGTCAGCACGGTGGCGATGGGCACGGGCGCCCTCTACTTCTTCCTCATGAAGGGGTCGGCGTCGCGTGCCTATCAGTCGGTGTACGTGGTGGCCGGCCTCATCTGCGCCGTGGCCGCCTTCCACTACTACCGCATGAGCGGCATCTACGTCGAAGGCGTCGCGAGCCTCTTCGATGCAGAAGGCAATCGGATCGAGGGCGCGACCATCTCCGCGTTCCCGACCGCCTACCGCTACATCGACTGGCTGATCACCACCCCGCTGCTGCTGATGGAGTTCCCGCTGCTCCTCAACCTCGGCGCGAAGGCCAAGGGCCTGTTCTACAAGCTGGTGATCCTCGACGTGCTGATGCTCGTCTTCGCGTGGGTCGCCGAGGAAAGCGTCCTCGGCTCCGCCTCGTGGTGGATCAACTACGTCATCTCCTGCGTGTTCTGGCTCCTGATCGTCGCGACGCTCTACGGTCAAGTCAGCAAGGCGATCGACGAGGCCCCCGGCCCGATCGCCGCGAGCGCCCGCACCATGCGGCTCTTCATCCTCGTGGGCTGGGTGATCTACCCGATCGGCTTCCTGATGGCCCTCGCGGGCGATGCCGGCGGCAGCTACCGCGAGATCCTCTACAACGTCGCCGACGTCATCAACAAGGTCTTCTTCGGCCTCGTCTGCGTCGCCGGCGTGAAGGCGCTCATGGATGCGGAGGGCCATCGGGCCTGACGGTCCGATCGGATTCTCCGACGGCAACGATGGCGTGAAGACGATCGCGACCGACGCCCTGGCAGCACGCATGCTCGCGCATGACGCGAGGATCGATCGCGACTCCGACGCTCGCCTGAATCCGCTCCGACGTGGCCCCCGGGCCCCCCC
>JBMTTG010000286.1:0-3687 GCA_049449095.1 Phycisphaerales bacterium
GCCGCGGGGGCGTGCAGCACCCGACGGAGCCTGCCGCCCATCTGACGATTAAGGAGGCGTCGGCGATCGGGCAACGCGACGGAGGTGTTGCCGTGGCGATCGGATGGCGGACGAGCACGCTCATCCAGTCGGTCCTGCCACGGGTCGCGCTGACCCTTGGCTGCGGCGTGAGCGATACGGGAGGCGGGCTCCGAGGCTCGAGCATCCGGGAGGACCGGTCGTTCGTACACTCGGCTTCCGCCGATGAACTCGATGGCCGGCGGTTGCTTCGCTCCCTCGCCCGGCACGTCGCTTCAACCGATGCATCAGGAGACTGCGTTGTCCATCATTCGCCTTGCTCGTTCCAGCGCCGACCGCTCCTTAGACCGCGGCGCCGGGGGACATGCCTTTGTCCGCACCGCCACACTGCTGTTGCTGGTGCCTTTCGCCGGACTGCCGATCGCGTGTGATCGAGGTGGTTCCCCAGAGGCGTCATCGACCTCGGGCACGGCTGGGACCGTTGCGCCGGAAGCGGCCGTGGCCACGCAGGCGGAGGATCGAGCGACCGCTGGCGACGTGACACCAGTCGCCGCCGGCCTCGCGGAGCGATCTGGTCCGGTGCAGGGGATGCCGCCGATCCGCCTCGAGCCGCCGGTGCTCGACTTCGGATTCGTGCCGCCGAGCAGCGCTTCGACGGGCGTCGTCAAGCTGGTCAATCCCACCGACGCGCCGCTCAAGATTCTCGCGGTGCAGCCGAGCTGCAAGTGCACCACGATCAGCGATCTCGAGGGCCAGACGATCCCGGCCCGCGGCTCGATCGACCTCGAGGCGACCCTCGATGCCGCCGCGGCACCGGGTCCCAAGAAGGCTCAGATCCGCGTGCTGGTCGACGGCTACACGCAGGTCGTCGTCGTCGAACTCAAGGCGGAAGTTGCGCTCTCGGTGCGGGTGACGCCGCCCTACATCAACGCGGTGGAGGGCAAGAACCAGAGCGGTCGGCTGGTGGTGCAGTCGACGGATGGCAAGCCCTTCCGGATCTGTTCCACCCACGGCATGCCGCCGCGGTACGTGGGCTTCGATCCCGCCACCGACGAACCACGATCGCAGTACCTCGTCGAGTACGACGTCGCAGACCTGGGCGATCGGATCCCGCGGTACTGGGTGGTCGAGACCGATCGCGCCGACGCGCCGCTCGTCGACGTCCTTCTGCGTCACGAGCGAAGCTTCCCGAACTTCAACATCCGCATGAAGGACTACCGGATCTCGGCCGGTGTGGTCCCCGTGGGCGGTTCGGGCGAGTTCAAGATCCGCCTCGAGAACCGCACCGATCCGGTCACCACCGCGATCAGCCGCAGCCCGGCCGGCAAGGTCGAGTTCGTGAGCGAGTCGGTCGGCGAGGAGGAGACCGAGGTCACGCTTCGGCTCACGCCCGCGGCCGGCACCGAGGGCTTCCTCTATCTGCCGTTCACGATCTTCACCCGCTCGGGTCAGGCCCAGGACCTCGACGTCTTCGCGACGGTTTCCTCGACTCCCGGCGGCTCCTGCGGGTCGCCGGCGGCGGCCGCTCCGCCCGAAGGCTGAGCGGTCCGTGGAAAGTCGTGTGGACTCGAGGGTTCCTGACGCCTCCTCGCGATTGCGAGGTAGGGTTCTTGCTGGCGCCCGCGCGTGTTCCATCGAAACACGTCGGCGGCGGATTCCGTAGGGTTCGCACTCGTCGCTTCGTCTCTCGCACTTCTCGCGGCACAGGCCGCGTCCCGATTCAGGATCCTCGCTCATGCTCGCATCCGGTCTGCTTGCTGGTCGTGCTCTCCCCGGCGTCCTCGGCTTCGGCGTGCTCGTCTCGGCGATCGCGGTCGGGCAATGGTCTGGTTCGGCGACCGCCGGCGATCGACGCGGCGGCGGCGACGAGGGCGGGGTGGCTGGCAGTTCGCCAGGCCCCGATGTGGTCGTCGGCGCTCTGCCGGACGTCTCGAAGTACGGAACCGTCAACGGCATCAGCGCCTACGCCCTCGGCACGACCTCGTGCAACATCGGCGACGAGGTGCTCGCGTGGTACGACACCGGCGCGCTTGCGAACCAGCACCCGGTCATCGCGCAGAACCTGTACCGGCTCAAGGACGGCCGCATCGAGATGATCGGCATGAGTTGGCTGAAGCACGGCTTCTGCGCGTTGAGCCAGACGCTGTGCGGTCCGTGCCAGGCGACCAACTGCGACACGCTCGGCATCGGCTGCTCCGATCCGTACTCCTCGGGTCTCAACGGGTCGCAGAGCGGCCTTGGGCCCAAGTCGCAGGTGAATGCGACGACGGGCGCGTTTCCGTATCCGTTCCAGGCGCCTGCGGCGCAGGCGACGATCGGCCGTCGCCTTCAGGTGCCGATCACCGATCTCGATCCCGCCCAGAACGCGGGCGCTCTGTACTTCGGTGAAGGCCACTACGTCACCCCCGACGACGCCGCGGCCGGCAACGACGACAACAACGCCTCCTATCGCCGCATGACCGTGGGCTCGTTCAGCTCGGGCGCGTGGTCGCTGGCCTTCACCGGCCCGACCGTGCAGCAGAAGCCGGCGATCTACGCGTGGCAGGACCACGGGCTTGGCGTCAACACGCCCGATCCGGATGTCCAGATCGACGCGATCGACGTTCCCGACGACGGGCGCTTCCTGGTCGGCTACAAGGCCTGGCAGGTCGGCGAGAACCTCTGGCACTACGAGTACGCGATCCACAACCTCAACTCCGATCGATCCGGCCAGGCCTTCGAGGTGCCGATCCCCGCGGGCGTCGAGGTCACGAACGTCGAGTTCCACGGCGTCCGTCACCACAGCGGCGAGCCGTACTCGAGCGCGAACTGGACGTGGGAGACGGTCCCGGGCGGGATTCGCTGGTTCACCCGCACCTACGCGGAGACCGAGAACGCCAACGCGCTGCGCTGGGGCACCATGTTCAACTTCCGCTTCGAGGCGAATGCGCCGCCGCAGCAGGTCGAGGCGACGCTCACGCTCTTCAAGCCCGGCGACGTTCCTTCGATGGCGATCGCGACGCTCGGCCCGGCCGCGAACTCGATCCCCGGCGATCTCGACGGCAACGGCGTGATCGATGGAGTCGATCTGGCAGCGCTTCTGTCGGCGTGGGGCACGGACGATCCCGAGGCCGATCTCGACCACGACGGTGTGGTGGGCGGTCCGGATCTGGCGATCCTGCTTGGCGGCTGGGGCTGATCTTCGCAATCCGAGAGAGGTGGTTCGCCTTTCTGGAATGGTGAGTTAGGGTGACTTCATCGACCGAGGGACGGTCGAGCGGGAGTCGCCCATGATCGAAGATCCATGGTGGTCGGACCGAGCAGGCGTTCGGTCAGCATCGGGGGGTCGGCGGCATCGTGCGGCAGCCGCCTGCGGAGCGCTCCTCGCGGCGGCGAGTCCCTTGTCCGCCGCCGATTGGATCGTCCCCGACGACTTCGCGCTGATCCAGTGGGCGATCGATGCGGCGAGCGACGGCGATGTCGTGCTGGTCCGCCCAGGCGAGTACTTCGAGGTGATCGACTTCCTCGGCAAGGCGATCACGGTCCGAAGCCTCGAGGGGCCTGAAGTCACGGTGATCAACGGACGCCTCGCCTCCGATGCGGTCGTCTCGTTCTCGTCCGGCGAATCGCTCGATTCGATCCTGGAGGGATTCGAACTTCGGGAGGGCACCGGAAGCACCGACATCTTCT
>JBMTTG010000287.1:0-3681 GCA_049449095.1 Phycisphaerales bacterium
CACCCCATTCGAGCGACCAGCCCGATCGTGTGCCCGGGCTAGCCGCCGCCTACCCACCCCCTTCATCCCACGCCGCAGGCACCGCGAGGGCGTCGTCGAGCCTTCGATGAAACGCCTGGGCCGACATCGGCACGATGCCGAACTGGGCGAGGTGACGGTTCATCATCTGGGCGTCGAGCAGCCGGAAGCCCTGCCGACGAAGTCGCTCGACGAGATGCACCAGGCACACCTTCGACGCGTTGCTGCCGCCGAGTTCCGGTCGGCTGAACATGCTCTCGCCGAAGAACGCGGCGCCGAGATGCACGCCGTAGAGCCCGCCGACGAGCGTCTCCTTCGCGCGCTCCCGCGGCTTCACGCCGCCCTTCGGCGAGGCCTCGCCCGGGGGCTCGACCAGCCACGCCTCGACGCTGTGGCAGCAGCCCCGCGCGAAGAGATCGAGGTACGCCTCGAGCAGCGGCTTGCACATCCAGGTGCCGTTGCTCGGGCCGCGGGGCTTCGCGCACTCCCGCATCACCCGCTCGAACGCGGTGTCGGTGCGGATCTCGAAGCGGCCCTTGCGGACCTCCCTCGCCACGTTCTTGGGGACATGGAACGCCTCGAGATCGAAGACCCCGCGGGTGTAGGGCTCGACCCAGTCGATCCTGCCCCGCGCGCCGCGGGCCATCGGGAAGATCCCGTGCAGGTACGCGGCCACGAGATGGTCCGAGGTCGGAGCACGCCCGACCTGGTCTGCGAGGATCTCCTCGAAGGCGATCTGGATCGCCTCGCCATCGAGTCCACGCGGCCCCGGCGCGTCGTCGTTCACGGGCGAGTCAATCCGCGAATTCGCGACGCAGCTGCCGGAGCGCCGAGATCAGGGCATCGAGATGCTCGGGCCCGTGGGCCGCGGAGATCTGCACTCGCAGGCGGGCGTGGCCTTCCGGGACGACCGGATAGCCGAAGCCGATCACGAAGACCCCGAGTTCGAGCAGCCGCTTGCTCATCGCGATCGCCTTGGCGGTGTCGTGCACGATGATCGGGCAGATCGCGGTGGGCGAGTCGAGCACGGTGAAGCCCGCCTCCACGATGCCCTTGCGAGCCGCGGCGACGTTCTCGCGAAGTCTCGCGACCCGCTGCGGCTCGCGCTCGAGGATCTCGATCGCCTTGTCCGCCGAGCAGGCGACCGTGGCGGGCAGGGCGTTCGAGAAGAGGGTCGGCCGGCCTCGCTGCACGAGCAGTTCGATCATCGCCTTGCTGCCGGCGACGTAGCCGCCCGCGGCGCCACCGAGGGCCTTGCCGAGCGTGCTGGTGAGGCAGTCGATCTTCGACGCCGGCATGCTCCAGTGCTCGTGCGTGCCGCGGCCGGTGGTGCCCATGACGCCGGTGCCGTGGCTGTCGTCGACGACGAGCAGCGCCCCGAACTCGTCGCAGACCGCGCGGATCGCCGGCAGGTCGGCGATGTCGCCCTCCATCGAGAAGACGCCGTCGGTCACCACCCAGATCGTGCCGGTCACCTCCGGGTTCTTCCGGGCGGCGGCGAGCTTCGCGCGTAGATCGTCGAGATCGCCGTGGCGATAGACGCCCTTGTGGAGGCCCTTCTTGATGCTCGCGGCGAGACGGATGCCGTCGATGATCGAGGCGTGGTTGAGTTCATCCGAGAGGATCAGGTCGCCAGGGTCGCCAAGCGTCGGGAAGACCGCCTCGTTGGCGTTCCAGCAGCTCGTGAAGGTGTACGACGCGGGCAGGCGGGTGAACTTCGCGATGCGCTCCTCGAGCCGCTCATGGCACTCGAAGGTCCCGCAGATGAAGCGCACGCTCGCGGTGCCGGCCCCGTAGCGGCGCAACCCCTCGATGCCCGCCTCGACGACCTCGGGATGGTTCGCAAGGCCGAGGTAGTTGTTCGAGCAGAAGCACGCGACCTCGCCGTAGCCGCGCAGGCGCACCGTCGCGTCCATCGGCCCTTCGATCGTCTGCAGTCGCTTGAGCTGCCCGCCCGCATGCAGCGAGTCGAGGATCGCCGCGGTGCGCGGCTCGAAGTCGGGAGCGACGAAGGTGGGACTCGCAGTGGTCATGGCGAAGGTGCTTCCTTTCAACGGACGGCGGCTGCGTGCCGGGCGAGGATCCGGGGCACCAGATACTCCGAGAACGCCCGCTCGAGATCGTGTTCGGGCTGCCAGCCCCAGTCGCGACGCGCCGCGTGGTCGACGACGTCCTCGGGCCAGCTGTCGACGATCGCCTGCCGCGCAGGATGCGGCTCGTAGGCGATCTCCGCACCGGGGAAGTGCTGCGCGACGACGGCGGCGATCTCCTCGGCACTCGGCGCGAACGCGCCGACGTTGTAGACCCGCCGCGAGAGCGTCGAGGCCGGCGCGAGCGAGAGCCGCTCGATCGCGCGGATCGCATCGGGCATGGTCATGAAGGGGATGCGGCTGTCGGGACGCACGAAGGAGCGGTACGCCTCCCCCTTCGCCGCGGCGTGCAGCATCTCGGGTCCGTAGTCGCTCGTGCCGCCCGAGGGCACGGTGTCCGCCGAAAGAATGCCCGGGAAGCGGATCGAACGGAAGTCGACCGCCTGCCGCGGACCGGCCGGATCGAGCTGTCGGTAGAAGCTCGCGTAGTAGCGGCCGAGCTCCTCGGCGGCGAGCTTGCCGAGGCCGTAGATCGTGCGCGAAGCCTGGTGTTCGTCCTCGTGGACCGCGCCGGCGGCGCGCTTCGAGGCGAGATCCGCCAGGCCGTAGACCGCGATCGAACTCGGCAGGAGAAAGAGCGGCGGACGGTCCTTGGTGCCCTGCTCCGCGGCGAGCGCGAGCAGATGCAGCGAACCCATCACGTTCACCTCGTGGGCGAGTTCAGGGTTCCGTTCGCCTGCGGAGGAGAGCACCGCCGCGAGGTGGTAGACCGCCTCGATCGGCTCGCCGCCGTGGATCTCGCCGAGCGCCTGCACGAAGCCCCGGTCGCGGATGTCGCCGGTCGCGGGCACGACGCCGTCGGGCCACGGCGAGGCGGGCTCGCGCAGGTCCGCGGCGACGACGCGCTTGCCGGCGCGAAGGAGCCACGGCACGAGCGCGTGCCCCATCTCGCCCCCGGCACCCGTCACGACGACCACGCCGGGAACACCTTCTCGGAGACTCATCGGACCTCGATCCTGGGGCTGGGCCGGCGTTGCGACGCCGCCCGATGGCGAAGGGGCGAGTATACGGAGGGGATCGGGTCGATCCGAAGCCATGGCTTCGCGCGGCCGGTCCCCCACGGCACCGACGAGCCGGCGGCACGGCTGGTCACGGGACTGGAAGACCGTCACTCCTCAGGCGGAGCACGTTGGGATCGAACGTCCGCACCGTGAACTGCCTGCCGATCACTGCAGTGGGGAGATGCGGAGCGAACCGGAGACGCAGAGCGAACCACAAACCAGTGGCATGGATTCGACGCCACTCGCCGGGCCCACGGCAGGTCCTCCGCGGCTCTGCGGCTCCGTGTCTCCAAGCCTGGTTCGGATCGAACGTCGAGGCTTGCATCCGCCGCAGATCACTCCCGTGGTGAGACGCGGAGCGAACCGGAGACGCAGAGCGAACCACAAACCTCCGCGGCTCTGCGGCTCCGTGGCTCCACGCCTGGTTCGGATCGAGTGTCGGCACCGTGAATTGGCCGCCGATCACTGCAGTGGGGAGATGCGGAGCGAACCGGAGACGCAGAGCGAACCAC
>JBMTTG010000288.1:0-3676 GCA_049449095.1 Phycisphaerales bacterium
AGACCCCCGCGGGATCGCGAGGGCGCTTCGGATCTCCGCCGCACGGCACGTAGCATGATCCGTATGAACCACCCGAAGAGGTCCAACAGCGTTCGCGGTGTGAGCACGACGGGCCTCGTTGTCGCCGTCGCGGCCAGTGTCCTCCTCGCCGGCTGCACCGAGTACGAAGACGATCCGACACGTGAGGAGCCGTCGAGCCCGCCCGCGGGCACCCCGGCGTTCACCGATCCCACGCCCGGCTCGACGAGTGCCCGCACCACGAAGCAGGCCTACGACCGTCTGGAGCAGCGGATCGCGGACTATCAGCAGAAGGTGATCGAGGAAGCCGAGAAGTAGGCCTTGCCGACGACTCGCCGGGCCGCCCAAGTCCCTCGGGCGTTGGCGGTTGGTGGACCGGGGGCGTCTCGTCCGTCTCGCCTCGGGGGATCTCGGCAGCGTTTGAATCCGGGGCGAGTCTGACGTCGATTCGCCCTGAGGCCCCGAGCGGCCGCGGCGTCTCCGCAACCAGACGCTCATGGCTGGCTTCAACACCTCTCCGCGAGATTCCGATGATCGCTCCCTCACCTTGCTGCTGCGACGACCTTTCCGAGCTCGAGTCGGGTCCCGAGGCTCAAGGCAACGGCGCCTCGGATCGCGCCTTCGATCTCGCGAGGATCGAGCACGCGGTTCGCGAGATCCTCTTCGCGATCGGCGAGGATCCCGATCGCGAGGGGCTGCTCGACACGCCCCGACGCGTGGCGCGTGCGTATCGCGAGGTCTTCGCGGGGCTGCGGCAGTCTCCGGAGGAGCACCTCGGCCGCGTCTTCGAGCAGTCTGCGGAAGAGCCGATCGTCGTGAGCAACATCGGGTTCTTCAGCGTCTGCGAGCACCATCTGCTTCCGTTCCATGGCCAGGCCCACATCGCCTACCTGCCCGGCAACGGCAAGGTCGTGGGGCTCTCGAAGCTCGCCCGCACCGTCGAGGTCTTCGCGCGACGCCCGCAACTGCAGGAGCGGCTGACCGAGCAGATCGCCGACGCGGTGCATGAGCATCTGCAGCCGATGGGCTGCGTGGTGATGGTCGAGGCCGAGCATCTCTGCATGCGGATGCGAGGCGTTCGGGCCTCCGACGCACGCATGACGACCACGGCGCGACGAGGGATCTACCGCAGCGACAGCGTGCTCGGCCGCGAGGCTCTCGACATGCTTCGCTCCGCGGCGAGCCGTCCGCGAGGCTGAGGCAAGTTCCTCACGCGAGGTCGCGTCGGATCGCTCGGCGGTCGCGATGCGCTGGTGGAATCGCTGGCCGATCGCGCCGCTCGGTGATCGCATCGGCCGCGGGAATCACAAGTCTGCGTACGTTGAACGCGCCTCGAACCCGCGCTTTCGCGTGAGGTCGTTTGGGGAGGATTCTCGACCCCCGACGGACGACCTCGTCGCGATGGCGGTGACACACTGATGCCGAGAAGAGACTCGTGGATCTCCTGATCGGCCGTGCGTTCAGTTCGCGCCGTTCAGGACTCGGAGACCTGAAGTGAACTCGAACCGCCACCCGCTCGCCGTCGTTCTTGGATCCGTTGCGCTGCTTGCCGCGACCGCCGGGGCCACCCCGCCTGCGGTGATTGGCGCAGAGCCGCCGGTCGTTCGTCCATTCGAGCGAACGCTTCGTTTCGATGCGCTCTCGGTCGATGCGCAGCCCATCTCGGTCGACGAGATGGAACTGCACCGGATGACGGCGCCGGGAACCACCCGGCTTGCCGGATTCCCGCTCGGGCTTGCCGGCGATGCGGACCTGCTCGTCGAGCCGTTCACCGCGATGTCCCGGACCGGCAAGGCGGTCGTCGTCGGCGAGGACGGTCGCGAGCGAGTCGTGCCTCGGCTCGCTCGCCTGTGGCGCGGCACCGTGGAGGGCGATCCCGATTCGAGCGTCTTCCTCTCGGATTCGCCCACCGGCCTCTTCGGTTGGGTCCGCACCGACGGACGCGAGTACGTCTTGTCGAGCGGCGACCCGAAGGGCGAGCGGGTTCCGGTCGTCTACGACCTGCAGGGGCCGGCGGCCGAGCACATCGTCTGGACTCCGTGGCAGTGCGGCTTCGACCAGATCGAGCAGCCGATGCGCGACTTCGTGCCCGAGCCGCCGCAGGGCGGGCTGGCCGGGACGATCTGCCAGACCGTCGAACTCGCCGTCGACACCGATCAGGAGTTCCTGGCGCTCTTCAACGGAAGCACGGCGCAGGCGCAGGCGTACCTCGAGACCCTCGTCGGCGCCACCAGCGAGATCTATCGCCGCGACACCGAGGTGCAGTTCACGCTCGTCTACTCCCGGCTCTGGCAGGCGACCGACCCCTGGAGTTCGACGAGCACGTCGAACCAGCTGACCCAGTTCCGCAACTACTGGCAGTCGAACATGAGTTCGGTCTCGCGCGACCTCGCCCACCTGGTCTCCGGTCGCAACCTCGGCGGCGGCGTGGCCTGGGTCAGTGCCGCGTGCAGCACCTATGGCTACGCGGTCTCGGCCAACTTCGACGGCTACTTCCCGACGCCGCTCGTCGACCACAGTTCGCAGAACTGGGACATCATCGTCTTCGCGCACGAGCTCGGCCACAACCTCGGCACCTACCACACGCACGACATCGATCAGTACAACCCGGTGATCGACGGCTGCGGAAACGGCGACTGCTCGAGCGCCTACGGCGGCACGATCATGAGCTACTGCCATCTGTGCAGCGGCGGCCTCTCGAACATCACGTTGCAGTTCCATCCTCGGGTGCAGCTCAACATCGAGGCGTTCACCGCTGGGGCGGGATGTCTTGCCGACCTGCCGTGCGAGGATGCGGCAGGCGACAACGACGGTGACGGCATCGCCAACGGCGACGACAACTGCCCCGACGTCGCGAACGCCGACCAGGCCGACTCGGACGGCGACGGCACCGGCGACGCCTGCGATGGCTGTCCGACCGATCCCGATCGCACCGAGCCGGGCGATTGCGGCTGCAACGCCTCCACGGCCGACTCCGATGGCGACGGCACCATCGACTGCGAGGATGGTTGTCCGAACGACCCGAACAAGACCTCGCCCGGCACCTGCGGCTGCGGCGTCGCGGACACGGATTCCGACGGAGACGGCACGCCCGACTGCGGCGACGCCTGTCCGAACGATCCATACGTCGCGAGCGGATCCACGGCTTGCGGCTGCGGAGAACTCGACGTCGACTGGAACGGAGACGGTTCCTTCGACTGCAACGGCGTCATCTTCGACATCGGCAGCTTCAACCTCGATGGTGGCGAGTCCGCGACGATCTCGCTCTCCGGCTACGAGGGCACGATGGTCGGCTTCGCCGTCGCGATCGACTATTCCGGCGGAGGCGGCACCTGGGCGTCCGACATGGTGGCGGGCTTCTTCAACGGCAGCACCGGCATCCAGGCTGGCGGCTACGACACCGGATTCGGCTACCCGAGCGTGGGCGACTGGTCGTACGACGGCTCGGGATCCGCGGCCGATGGGATCTACCTCGATGGCATGCCCGGCACGCTGGCGTTGACGGCAGGCGTTCCGCTCCAGTTCAAGATCATGAACGGCTGGGCGGCAGGCCCGGTCGCCACCTATGCGAACGTGCGGGTCGTGCTGTACGGCGTCACGCCGACGAATCCATGCAATGCCATGAGCGCGAGCGCGGGCACCACGTCGTTCGGCTTCG
>JBMTTG010000289.1:0-3628 GCA_049449095.1 Phycisphaerales bacterium
TCCTGGACGGCGTGGCCGAGGGCCTCAGCAACCGCGAGATTGCCGAACGCCTGTGGACCGAGAAGAAGGTGTACGCGCTCGATGCTCCGGTCTCCGGAGGGGACATTGGAGCTAAGAATGGAACGCTCAGCATCATGGTCGGAGGCGACGCGGGGGGCAACGACCACCCCCGCGCGGACGCGGCCGCGCATGAGGAGGGCGTCGATCTCGCGCTCCGAGTCGAGATGCCCCACGAGCTCGAAGAACCGCGAGTTGGCGAAGCGATCGACGAGGTCGCGGCTCGCCGGGGTGCGGTCGTGGTCGACCGCCGCGAGGCGGATGCCCTCCACATCGAAGTCGAGCCCGAATCCGATCACGAGCATCATGAGGGGCGGCGCGATGAAGGCGAGCGCGAAGTACATGGGATCGCGCACCACCTCCCGCACCTCGCGTCGCGCGAGTGCCGCGATGCGGCCGATCGAGGCGGCGAGGCGTCTCATGGCGACGCGGCCTCCGCGAGGCGCTCAAGGCGACGGATCCGTCCCACGAAGACGTCGTCCATGTCCGGGTCGGCGATGCGCGGCGTTCCGCAGGCCATGCCGGATCGCTCGAGATGGCCGACGAGATGCGCCGCGTCGGCGTCGGGATCGAGGGAGAGGACCCGCACCCCGCGTCCGCGCAGGCTCGCCTCGGGGTGCCCCTCGCGCCGCAGCAGGCTCGTCGCCGCCCGGGGGCGCTCGACGGGAATGGTCACCGCCCGGCCGAACTCGTCGGCGAACGCGCGAACGAGTTCCTGCGGCGAGCCCTGCGCGACGAGGCGGCCGGCATGCATGAGGGCGAGGTCGTCGCAACGGCTCGCCTCCGACATCGCGTGCGTGGTGACGAGGATCGCCGTCGAGCGTCGATGCGCAAGCGACGCGAGGATCTCCCAGAACCGACGTCGCCCCGCGACATCGACGCCCGAGGTCGGCTCGTCGAGGAAGAGCACCGCAGGCCGATGGAGAATGGCACACGCGACCGCGAGCCGCTGTCGGTGCCCGACCGGCAGGGCGGGCGGAAGGGCGCCTCGATGCTCGATGAGATCGGCGAGCGCGATCGCCTCGTCGATCCGACCAGGTCGCTCACGCCGCGGGACTCCGTAGATCCCGGCCGCGAGGCGAAGGTTCTCCAGCACCGTCAGGTCGGGGTAGAGCGAGAAGAGCTGCGAGACGTAGCCGATCCGGCGCCGAACCTCGTTCGACTGCTTCGACACGTCGAAGCCCGCGACCGCCGCGGTTCCGCTCGTCGGGGCGAGCAGGCCGACGAGCATCTTCACCACCGTGGTCTTGCCGGCGCCGTTCGCGCCGAGGAGGCCGAGGATCCGACCCGGCGCGACCTCGAGATCGACCGAGTCCGCGGCAAGAAACGATCCGAAGCGGCGGGTCAGACCGCGGGCGACGATGCCCGAGGTCGTGGCGGGCAGCGGCGACTGCTTCATGGGCGCGAGATCGTTCGGCGGCGTCGCGGATTCCTCGTGTGCGTCGCCGAACCGCGCGACGATCACGTCCTCGAGTTCGGGCGGCTCCAACGACGCGCCGCGGAAGCGGGGATCCGTCGACGGGTCCGCGGAGACCGATCGCGGGATGAACGCGCGTCGCCGCGTGCCGCGAACCTCGACGAGTCGAGCCGGCAGCGGAAGCGCGGCGATCCTCTCGCCGCGAGGTGCGGTGTCCGCATCGATCGGCCACTCCGCGACCGTGCCCGGCTCGAGCGCGAGGAGCTCCGCCAGCGTTCCCGAGGCGGCGACCGCGCCCCGATCGAGAAGCACCGTGGTGTCGAGATGCTCGGCCTCGGCGAGGTCGGCGGTCGCGACGATCGCCGCGATGCCGCGGTCGGCGACGAGCTCGGCGAGCAGTTCCCAGAACTCCCGCCGCGAGACCGGATCGACGCCCGCGGTCGGCTCGTCGAGGAGGAGCAGCTCCGGCTCGTGCAGCAGCACGCAGGCGAGGCCGAGCTTCTGCCGCATGCCGCCGGAGAGTTCCGAGACGCGTCGATCGGTGAAGCCCGAGAGCCGCGTCATGTCGAGCAGCGCCGAGCGCCGTCGCGCCGCCTCGCCTCGATCGACGCCGGCGAGGCGGGCGAAGAAGTCGAGGCTCTCGAGCACGGTGAGCGACGGCACGAGGTTCTGCCCGAGGCCCTGCGACAGGAGGCCGATGCGATCACGCAATCGCTCCGCATCGCGCTCCCGCCGCACGCGCACGCCGAGCACCTCGACCTCTCCGGCATCGGGCGCCAGCACGCCGGCAAGGATCCGAAGCAGCGTGCTCTTGCCGGCGCCATCGGCGCCGAGGACTCCGGTGACGGCACCGCGCGCCGCGGAGAAGTCGATCCCTCGGAGCGCGTCGCGGCGACCGAACCGCTTCGCGATCGATCGACCGCGGACCGCCGCGTCGTCCGTCACCAGCGCGGCGGCTGCCACGGGACCTCGTCCTTCCAGCGGATCACCACGTCCGCGGGCATGCCCGGCGCGTATCGATGCTCGGGATTCGCGTCGAGGAAGACCTTCACCGCGAAGACCGTCTTCACCCGCTCCTCGGGCGTCTGCACCTCGCGCGGCGTGAACTCCGCGCGCGGCGAGATGAAGCCGACGGTGCCCGAGGCCGGCTCGCCGGGGAACGCGTCGACGTGGACCTGCGCGGGAAGGCCAAGCCGGACCTTTCCGATCTCGGCCTCCGGCACGTAGACCTTGACGAAGAGCCGATCGAGGTCGGCGAGATCGACGATCGCCATGCCCGCGGAGACCACCTCGCCGAGGCTGGCGGGTCGCGAGACCACCGTGCCGCCGGTCGGGGTGCGGATGGCGAGATCGGCGACGTCGGTCTCCTTCTCGCCGACGGCGGCGATCGCGAGCAGTCGTTCGGCGCGAAGCGCCTCGATCTCGTCGGCAAGCACGGCGAGGCGCTCGCGGCCGAGGCGGGCGAGTTCGAGCGCCGCCTCGGATTCCCGCAGCGCAGCGCGTGCGGCCAGGGAATCCTGCTCCCGCGCGGCGAGCTCGCTCTCGGCCCGATCGAGCTCCTGCGGAGGCACCGCCCCCGAGGCCCGCGCCTCGATCATGCGACGCAGTTCCCGCGCCTGCAGGTCGCGCCGCACCTCCGAGGCCTCGACCGCCGCGGTCGCGCGGCCGAGGGCCGCCTCGGCGAGCACGATCTCGAGCGGCAGCTGCGCCTGCGAGAGCGAGAGCGCCGACTCGGCTGCCGCGATCCGCGCTTCAAGCGCAAGCACCCGCTGCCGCGCCTGCTCGAGTCGCTCGCGCGCCGCGGCGTCGTCGAGCCGGGCGATCAGGGCACCGGCCGCGAGCACCTCACCCTCCTCGACCGGCAAGTCGACGATGCGGCCGGCGACCTTGGAGTTCACATAGAGCGGATCGCCTTCGATGCGGCCGTTGGCGAGGACGAGTCCCTCGGGCATGTCGCGCGAGCCGAACACCAGCTCCCGGGCCAGGAAGAAGGTCACCGCCCCGGCCGCGGCCACGAGAAGAATCCAGCGCCAGACTCGGCTCATCGACGCTCCGGATCACGAGGTTCGAGCGGGGCCCCGTCGGAAGGGCGGGGCGATGCTACGGCGGGCGCCCGCACTCGAGCCCGTGCGACGGCAGGGCATTCACCCCGTC
>JBMTTG010000290.1:0-3587 GCA_049449095.1 Phycisphaerales bacterium
CTCCGGCTCGCTGGTGGACGAACGCCCGCACCGGGGATCGGATCGAAGGGCATCTGCTCGCGGCGAGGTCCGGCAAGGCGGCGATCGAGAGCGTGACCGGCGAGATCGCGACGATTCCCATCGAGGATCTTCGAGGCGACGACGAGGTGATCGTCCTGCAGCATGTGCAGGCGGTCCGGTTGGCCAACGAGTCGAGGGTGGCGCAGGCACTGGCGACGAAAGCATCCGGCGCGTCGACCCCCCGCGAGCCTTTCGCGACGAAGCCGGTGCAGGCGTCGATCTTCGAGGCGTTCGCTCCGTTCGTGCGGACGCGCTTCGACGAGCGCTGGCTTCATGTCGAGTCCGATGGCCTGCCGCATCCGCCCCTCGAGACCCGGATGATGGTGGGGATCACCGCGTGGCAGCAGCAGGTGCCGCTTCCGCAGCCCTACGTTGGGGACAACGCGTGGAAGATCCCGCTCCGGCCGGAACTCGCGGCAACGCCGATCTCCGGAAGAACGTCGCTGATGCGCGGCGCGATCGCCCTCGCCGCCAACGGCATCCCGATCTTCAACGCCCTCAACAACGGCGGCCGCGACAGCTTCGCGATCGGCGAGCTCGACGAGTTCGGCGGCCACTGCGGCCGCGCCGACGACTACCACTATCACGCCGCGCCGCTCTTCCTCGAACAGGTCCTCGGGCCCGGCATGCCGATCGCCTACGCGCTCGACGGGTTCGCGATCTACGGCCTCTTCGATCCGAAGGCGAAGCCGGGCGATCCGCTCGCGTGTCCGCTCGGCTCGCACGAGCCGCTCGACGATCTCAACGGCCACTTCTGCGAGGTGAGTCCGGGTGAGGGGTTCGGCGGCGGCACGCGTTCCTACCACTACCACTCGTCGAAGACCTTTCCGTACATCAACGGCGGCCTCCGCGGCAAGGTGTCGATCGAAGGCTCCGGCACCGACACGCAGGTGGTTCCGCAGCCGCGGGCCGTCGGTGTGCGGCCGGCGCTTCCGCCGCTGCGGGGCGCGAGGATCGTCGGCTTCGAGCAGACGGCGCCGAAGGCGTGGTCGCTGCGGTACGAGATCGGGGGCAGGGCCTCGTCGGTCGACTATCGCCTCGAGGAGGACGGGAAGGTCGTCTTCGAGTTCGTGGGTCCGACGGGCGAGCGGCGCATCGAGGAGCACCGGCCGCGCGAGCGACGCGCTGCTGGCGGCGCCACGCCACGCGAAGGCCGCAGTGAACGTGACGAACGGGGCGGTCGACGCGCGACGGAGGGGCGGTCGCGTCGGGGTGGTGATGCGACCAAGGACGCGCCGCCATCGCGCGAGGAGCCTGGGGCCCAAGCACCGATTCGCATGACGCTCGCCTCGCCGGGCGTCGGACCAGACGGCGTGCTCGAGGTGAGGCACACCTGCGACGGCGAAGGGATCTCGCCGCGCTTCGACTGGAGCGGCGCGCCCGCCGGGACGAGATCGCTGGCGCTCGTGATCCACCATCGCACCGTCGACGATGTCGAACGGATCTACCTCGTGCGTCACGGCATCCCCGCGGACGCGGACTCGATCGCGGAGGGCGACCCGTCGATCGGACGGTTCGGGCTCAACAGCGTCGGGCGGCGCCCCGAGTACGCGCCGCCATGCTCGCAGGGACCGGGCGAGAAGGTCTACGTCGCCACGCTGTACGCGCTGTCGGCCGAGCCGACGCTCGCGACTCCGACGCCGACCCGCGAGCAGCTGCTCGCGGCGATCAAGGACATCACGCTCGCGACGGCCACGCTCGAGTTCCGCTACTCGAGGCCCGCGGCCGGCGAGGCAACCGGCGAGCGGTCGCCCGTGGAAGGCGATGTCCGGCGAGGTCGACGCGGCCAGGAGGTCGCCGGTCGTGGTTCACGCGACGAACGAGGCGGCGGACTGCTCGAGCGCATGACCGCGTTCAAGACCGAGGTGCCTGCCACCGACTTCGACGCGATCCTCGCGAGCCCGACCGCGACGACCATGACCGTCAGCGTGCGGGCCGCGAGCGATCGAGTCGGGGCGATCGAGTTCGGCCGCGAGGGCGAGACGATCCGCGAGACCACCGAGAAGGTCGCCATGAAGGCGGGGGTGCCGACGAACTTCACGCTCGACGGCCTCGCCGCCGACCGCGGCTACGTCTATCGGTTCCTCTGGTGGACGGAGGAGGGCGACGGTCCGAGTCGCGGCGAGGAGCGCCGCTTCCACACGCCTCGCGCGGCGGGCAGCGCCTTCACGTTCGTCGTGCAGGCCGATTCCCATCTCGACCAGGGCGTCACGCCCGAGGCGTACGCGCAGACGCTCGCCAACATGGCGGCGGCGAGGCCGGACTTCCTCATCGATCTCGGCGACACGTTCATGACCGGGAAGCGTGGGCAGGACTTCGAGCGTGCGGAATCGCAGTACGACGCGCAGCGCCACTACTTCGGACGCGCGTGCGACGCGATGCCGCTCTTCATGGTGCTCGGCAACCACGACGGCGAGACCGGGAGCGCGAGCGGCGAGATTGCGGCGTGGTCGTACCACGAGCGGACCTCGCGGTTTCCGCCGCCGGCGATCGACGGCGTCATGTACACGGGGGCGACCGCGATGAAGGATGGCCGTGGCGCCAACCACTACGCGTTCGAGTGGGGCGATGCGCTGTTCGTCGTGCTCGATCCGTTCTGGCCGACGGCGGAGCGATCGCGGGGCGGCGGGGGGCGATCGGGGCGCGACGTTTCGGTCCTGGGCTTCGAGGACTCGAGTTGGTCGAGGACGCTGGGCCGGTCGCAGTACGACTGGCTGGCACGAACGCTTGCCGGCTCGAACGCGCCGCAGAAGTTCGTGTTCGTGCATCACCTCGTCGGAGGCCGTGGCGGGAACGAGGCCCGGGGCGGCGTCGAGAGCGCGACGTCCTTCGAGTGGGGAGGCCGGAACGCCGACGGCAGCGAGGGATTCGCATCGCGGCGGCCAGGCTGGCCGATGCCGATCCACGACCTGCTCGTCGAGCATGGCGTGACCGCGGTCTTCCATGGGCACGACCATCTCTACGTCCACGCGATGCTCGACGGCATCCACTACCAGTGCGTCCCGCAGCCGGGCAATCTCGGCGGCAACACGCGAAGCGCCGCGGAGTACGGCTACGCCTCGGGAACGATCCTCGGGAGCCCGGGTCACCTTCGGATCTCGATCGCTGGCGACGCCACCGCGACCGTGGAGTTCGTGCGGACGGCGATCGAGGGCGACGCGGCGCCTGGATCGGCGCGACGGCGGCGCGGCGGCGCGGCCGCCGAGGCCAACGGCGCGGTCGTCGATCGGTACGAGATTGCGCCCCGAAGGACCGCCGAGACCGCCGGTTCGCAGTGACCGGTCGTCGATGCCCGGGTGCGCCGGAAGGCTCGTGATCCGCTGCGCCGTGCGGATCGACCGAGGTCGCCAGCGTTCCGTCGACCCGAGTGAATCGACTCGGGTCCGGAGCCGCGAACTCGGCCCGGCGTCGATGCGACGAACTCCGATGGTCGGTTTGGAGATGCCCAACCGCGGAGGACCAGATCCACGAGGATCACCGTCCCGATGGGGTCGAGTTCCGCCCACCGGATCCACCCGCCCTTCGTG
>JBMTTG010000291.1:0-3575 GCA_049449095.1 Phycisphaerales bacterium
CGCGCGGGCAAGGCTTGGACGACACGCGGCGACGGTCGACTCCTGTCACCTTTCGCGACGCGCGATCGTGAGTCACATCACGGCAAGGTGCAGAGCCGCGGAGGGAACCGGAGCCGCGGAGCACGGCGGGAAGCAGTCAAGGCTCGGACGCGGACAGTCCCACCCGCCCCGCCTCGCCACGAATCGCCTCGATGCAGCGGGCGATGTGCTCGCTCGAATCGACACCGAGCTCCTCGATGCCCTTGGCGATGTCCTCGCGGCTCACCGCCGCGGCGAAGGCCTTGTCCTTGAGCTTCTTGCGGACGCTCTTCGCCTCGAGATCGGCGATTCCGTTGGGGCGCACCTTCGCCACCGCCACGATGAAGCCCGCGAGTTCGTCGCAGGCGAAGAGATGCTTCGCCATCGCCGTGGTGCGTGGCACGCCGCTGTACTCCGCATGGCCGAGGATCGCCTCGAGGATCTCATCGTCCACACCCGCGCCGCGGAGATGCTCGACGCCCACGAAG
Organism: Phycisphaerales bacterium; assembly: GCA_049449095.1. Classification (GTDB taxonomy): domain Bacteria; phylum Planctomycetota; class Phycisphaerae; order Phycisphaerales; family SM1A02; genus VGXO01. Next base: position 507 of record JBMTTG010000291.1, read on the forward strand.
GGGTGCTCCGCCGGCGTCGGATGGCGTTCGTAGTCGAAGTCGTGCAGCAGCCCGGCGACCGTCCAACGCTCGACCTCGTCTGGCGCGACGAGCCTCGCGTGGTGCGCCATGCACGACGCCACCGCCTCCATGTGACCTCGCAGCGACTCGCTCGCCACCCACTCGTGCATGAGGCTTCGCGCCTGATCGACGTTCATCCGCGGCAGTCTACGGCCGGCACGAATCGACCCGAGCGCTACGATGGCCCCATGCTCGATCTGCTCGCCCGGGACATCGACTGGCTCGACGCGCGCCTCGCCGAGGCCGAGACCCACCTCGATCCAAGCCGCGATCTCGCCTCCCTGCAGGACGCCGTGGGCCGCATGCTCGCGGGCCGGGCTCCGGCCACGGTGCTCGCCGATCGCCACCCGGAGACGGTTCGCCGGATGCTTCGTCATCTCGCGATTCGATTCCATCTGCGCAACAAGGCCGAGCAGATCCACATCGCCCGGGTGAACCGCCGCCGCGAGGCACTCGCGAGCGACGAACGTCCGCGTTCCGAGTCGGTCGCCGAGGCGATCCGCGATCTGAAGCGCGGTGGCGCGTCGCTCGAGCAGGTGCAGGACGCGATCGGCCGGCTCGATGTCGAGCCGACGCTGACCGCCCATCCCACCGAGAGCCGGCGTCGCACGATCGTCGCGAAGCAGCAGCGGATCGGAACCTGCCTCGAGTCGCTCGATGCCGGAACCATCGGCCCCGCCGCGGAGCGTCGACTCGAGAGCGAGGTGCGACAAACCCTCTCGCTCCTGCTCGCGACCGACGAGATCCGCGCGTCGACCCTCGGCGTTGCGGACGAGATCGACCGCGGCATCCACCATCTCGCGGGAACGATCTGGGACGCCCTGCCGGAGCTCTCGCGCGATCTCGCCGACGCGATCGAGATCCACTTCGGCGCCCGCATCCCGCTCGCGGCGCCGATCCGATACCGATCCTGGATCGGCGGCGATCGCGACGGCAATCCACGCGTCACCGCCGAGACCACCCGTCTCGCGCTCGACCGCATGCGTGCTGCGGCGATCGCACGCCATCGCGAGGGCCTGACGAGACTGCATCGGGAACTGAGCGTCTCGGATCGCCGGCTGCGGATCCCGGAGCCCCTTCGGCAGGCAATCGAGGCGCTCGGCCCGGCGGCACCGGAGTTTCGCCACGAACCGTTTCGGCTTTGGATCGACCATCTCGATCGGCGCCTCGCGAGTCCGGACGCCACGGCCCGTGAACTGGTCGAAGGCCTCGAACTCCTCGAGCAATCGCTCGAGGAGGCCGGGCTGCCCGAAGTCGCGGCCCGCGGCGAGATCGCCGACTGCCTCGTGCGGGCTCGCGCGTTCGGGCTGCATCTCGCGTCCCTCGACGTCCGCCAGCACAGCCGGATCCACGAGGCGGCCGTCGCGGAACTGCTCACCGCCGGCGGCGTGATCGACGACTACCGGTCGCTTGCCGAAGCCGAGCGCTGCGGCGTGCTCACCCGCGAACTCGCTTCGAACCGTCCGCTGCTCGGACGCGGCGCCCCGACGTCCGCCGACACCACCGAACTGCTCGCCACGCTTGCCGTGGTCGGGGACGCGCTTCGCCGCGACGCGGGCTCGATCGGCAGCTACGTCGTGAGCATGGCCCACTCGGCGAGCGACCTGCTCGAAGTGCTGCTGCTCCTTCGCGAGGTCGGGCTGTGGCATCGTGAGGGCGACGCGGTGCACGCGGCGATCGACGTGGTGCCGCTCTTCGAGACGGTGGAGGATCTCGAGCGGGCCGAGACGATCGTCGCGGGGCTTCTCGAGCATCCGGTCTACGCCGCGCATCTCGCAGCCCGCGGACGCTTCCAGGAGATCATGCTCGGCTACTCCGACAGCAACAAGGATGGCGGCTACTGGGCGAGCACCTGGAGGCTCCAGCAGGCGCAGGACCGGCTCGCGCGGCTCTGCCGCGACGCGGGTGTCGAACTGCGCTTCTTCCATGGCCGCGGCGGCACCGTCGCCCGCGGCGGCGGCCGCGCCAATCGCGCGATCCTGTCGAGCCCGCCGTCGAGTTGGAACGGGCGCATTCGCTTCACCGAGCAGGGCGAGGTGATCAGCTTCCGATACGCGATGCCGGATCTCGCGCGGCGCCATCTCGAACAGATCCTGAGCGCGATGATCGCGACGACCGCGAGTGCCGCGTCGAGGGGCGGGCATGACGAAGCCTGCGGCCCCGGCGATGAACTCATGGACGCCCTCGCGAACCGTTCGCGCGAGGCCTATCGCGGACTCGTCGACGATCCGTCGTTCTGGCCGGCCTTCGCGACCTGCTCGCCGGTCGAGCACATCGCGGCGCTGCCGATCGCCTCGCGACCGGTCTCGCGAGCGGCCGGCGGACTCGACCTCGACTCGATCCGCGCGATCCCATGGGTGTTCTCATGGACCCAGATGCGGGCCAATGTGCCGGGCTGGTATGGGCTCGGCAGCGCGTTCGAATCGGAGGTGCTCGGCGATGCGGATCGGCTGGCGGCCTGCCGCGCGGCCTACGCCGACGAACGCGGCTGCTTCCGCAGCTTCGTCGACAACGCCGCGCAGGAGATGGCCCGGGCACGGCTCGAGGTCGCCCGCTGGTACTTCGCCGCCGGCGGCGCCGAGGCGATGCGGATCTATGCGGCGATCGCCGAGGAGTACGCGCGAAGCGAACGGGCGGTGCTCTCGATCACCGGACGCGACGCGCTGCTCGGACACAACCCCGTCATCGAGCAGTCGATCCGCGAACGGAACCCCGACACCGATCTCCTCAACGCGCTGCAGGTCGAGCTCCTGCGACGCTGGCGCGACGAACGCCCCGAGGGCGAAGCAGAACGATCCGAACTTCAGGCGCTCATCCTGCTCTCGATGAACGCGATCGCCGCGGCGATGCAGAGCACGGGGTGAGAAGAGGAGAAGAGGAGAGGAGGAGAGGAGGAGACGGAGAGAGGAGAGAGGAGTAAGGAGAGAGGAGAGAGGAGAGAGGAGAGAGGAGTAAGGAGTAAGGAGTAAGGAGAGAGGAGACGGACCTGGACGCCCGTCGTCCGCATCA
>JBMTTG010000292.1:0-3574 GCA_049449095.1 Phycisphaerales bacterium
ACCGGCTTGGCCTGCATCCGGGTGTTGGGAACCCAGAGGTAGGCCGCGAACCAGAACGCCCACACCAGAAGGAAGTCGACGATGCCCGAGACGACGTGGGTCCAGCCGCCGAAGTCGGCGACCTCCCGCATCGCCTCGCCAACCCTGCTGTTCAGGATCGGCAGGACCGCCAGTGCGAGCGGGCCGAAGGTGAGCGCGAACCAGTAGATCGGGATGCGGGCCCACCAGCTCCGCGCCTTGGGGGCTCGGCAGATCTCGTTGAAGCAGGTCTCGATCGTCACAAGCACCCAGATCGCCGAGAACGCGACCACTCCGAAGCCGATCCACCCCAGCGTCGAGAGATCGAAGCTTGCCGCGTAGGCGACCAGTTCCGAAGCCCAGACGCCGAGGCTCACCGGCTTGGCCGACTCGCCCGCGGAGGCGGGAAGCACCAGTTGCACGCCATCCATGCCGAGCGCATCGACCGCCCGCTCGACGATCTCGGGCAGTCGGTCGCCGAGAACCGACTTCGCGACGACGGTGGCGACGACGAGCACCGGCAGGAGTCCGAAGAGCATGCGGAACGAGAGCGTCGCCGCCATCTGGCTCGCGCGATCCTCCGAGAGGTGTCGGACGCTGAACCGGCCGACCCGATAGGCGTGGCGGATCGACTTCTGCCAGCGCGAGAGCTGGGCCACGGGGTCGGTGAGGGCGGTGCGGATCCACTCGATCGATTCACGCAGCTTCATGTCGGGTTCCTCGGGAGCAGGCTTCGTGTCGCACGCGCACCGTAGAATCGTCCCATGCCTCGAGCGAGAACCTCTTCTTCGGCGAAGTCCCCGGCCCGGCCGGCGGCGGAGCCCGGTCCGGGACGGGTCCGGCTCCAGAAACTGCTCGCCGATGCGGGGATCGCCTCTCGCCGGGCGTGCGAGGAGATGATCCTCGCGGGCGAGATCGAGGTCGACGGCGAGACCGTCACGAGGCTGCCTTGCCTCGTCGATCCCCGCACCGCGAGCATCTCCGTTCGCGGGATGACGCTCGCCCCGCCGGCGACGTCTCGCACGGTGATGGTCTTCAAGCCCCGGGGCGTCGTGTGCACCAGTTCCGATCCCCATCGCCGCCGCCGCGCGATCGACATCGTGCCATTGCGGCCCGGTGAGAGGCTCTATGCGGTGGGGCGCCTCGACGTCGACAGCTCGGGCCTGCTGCTCCTCACCAACGACGGCGAGCTGGCCAACCGGCTGACCCATCCCCGCTACGGGGTGCACAAGGGCTACGAGGTGATGGTCGAGGGACGGATCGACGAGACCTCCGTCGAGAAGCTCAAGCGGGGCGTCTTCCTGCCGCATCGTCGCCGCGACGGCGGCTCGAAGGCTTCGGCGGCCGACCTCAAGGTGCTTCGTCGCGACCGCGATCGGAGCGTGCTGTACGTGCAACTCTCCGAGGGGCGCAACCGTCAGATCCGTCGCATGCTCGAACGACTCGGCCACGAGGTGAAGCGGCTTCGGCGGATCTCGATGGGACCGCTCACGCTCTCGGGTCTGCGCCCCGGCCAGTGGCGCGAGCTGCTGCCGAACGAACTCGAGGCGCTCGAACGCGCGGCGTACGGCACGCGGGCCTCGTCGAAGTCGGCCAAGGAGCCGAAGAAGGCCAGCTATCCCAAGGCTCGGCGCGGCAAGTCCGTGAGGGCGTCGTCCGAGCCCAGTTCGACAAGCGGAACCCGCGTCGCGAAGCCCGAGTCGAAGGCGAGGAGTGGTTCCAGCCCGAACCCGAAGCGACCGAGCCGCGAGGCACTGCCTCCGCGCCGTGATCGAGTGGTCAAGACCCGCGGTGCCGCCGCGACGGCCGGCGGAAAGTCCCGGACGAGAACCGCCGCCGCGGGCCGCGGACGCGGCGGCGCCGCCAAGCGTCGAGGAGGAGCCTGATCCCATGCCCCAGTACGAGTACGTCTGCGACGACGATGGCGAGGTCTTGACGCTGCTCCGCCCCATGCGAGCCGCCGACGATCCGGTGGAGGATCCCAAGGGCCTTGGTCGCGCATTCCGGCGGAAGCACAGCGTGTTCGGCGTCGCCGGCGGCGCGTCGGGCTCGGAGTCGAGCGTCTCGCTGCCGATGGGCGGGTGCTGCCCGTGCGGCAAGAACGCCGGAAGCTGCGGCGGCGGTTTCGGCGGCTGACGCCGGTGCTGCTCCACGGCGTCGACTTCTCCGGCGGTGCCGACGGCGGCCGCGGCAAGATTCGCGTGGTCCGTCGCGAGGCGGGCGCGGGCAGCGCCGCGATCGAAGTGCTCGGGGCGATGGATCGCCGCGAACTCCTCGACACGATCCTGCATGGCCCTTCGTCGGCGCTCTGGCGGATCGATGCGCCGTTCGGATTGCCGCTCGAGACGCTGGAGGCGCACGGTCTCGAGGCATCGTGGATCGAGTCCGCTCGCTGGATGCGAGGCTTCGGTTCGCCACGCGAATGGCGCACCGCGCTCAGGGACCGGAGCCGCCGCGAGCCGCGGCGCCTCTGCGACCGCGCGAGTTCGACGCCGATGGCGCCGATGAACCTGCGGGTGTTCAAGCAGACCTGGTCGCTCGTCTGCGAGATCCTGCTGCCGCTGGCCGAGGCGGGCGTCCGGATCGAGCCGGTGCATGCAGGGGATCGCGGCCCGGCGGTGGCGGAAGGCTGCCCGGCCTCGGCGCTTCGGCTTCGGGAGTGGCCTGCCCGCGGCTACAAGGGACGCGGCGAACCTCCTCGTGCGGTGCGGCGTGAGATCGTGGCACGCCTCGCGGAGGAGTGGCGCGGCGTCGCGACGATCTCGCGAAGCGTGGCCGACGCGGCGATCGAGGACGAGGAGGGCGACCTGCTCGATGCGATGCTGCTCGTCGCCGATCCGTGGCAGGGACCGGTGCCGGCGTGCGGCTGCGTCGAGGCGTGGGTCTACTGATCGCGAAGCGCCGAGGTCATCTCGTTCGTCGCGCCAGCACCGGGGACCTCACACGCCGCGGGTCGAGGGATCCCAGATCAACTTGTGGAGTTGGGTCTGCATGCGCACCGGGAGACGCGACTCGAGGATCCACTCCGCGAGACGACGCGGATGCAGCGCTGGGCAGCCGGCGATCTCGAGCCCGGGCTTCTGCTCGAAGACCGCCGACATCAGGATCGCGCGGGTTCTGCCCGCGAGGTCGTGCTCGCGGATCATGCTCGCCGCCCATTCGAAGTCGCCGCGATCGGTGATCACGAACTTGATCTCGTCCTGCGGCCGGAGCTTCGCGAGGTTCTCGATCAGGTTGCGGTCGCACTCGCCGCTGCCGGGGGTCTTGAGGTCGAGGATCAGGATCGAGCGAGGGTCGCACGGCGCGATGTCGCAGGCGCCCGAGGTCTCGATGAGCACGGTTCGGCCTCGATCGCAGAGCTCGCGGACGAGATCGTGCACGCGAGGCTGGAGCAGCGGTTCGCCGCCAGTGATCTCGACGAGCGGTGTTCCGAAGGAGACCGTCTCCTCCACCAGATCCACCACGCTTCGCCAAGCCCCTTCCCGGAAGGCGTACTCGGTGTCGCAGTAGCGGCAGCGGAGATGGCAGCCGGTGAGGCGGATGAAGACGCAGGGGC
>JBMTTG010000293.1:0-3560 GCA_049449095.1 Phycisphaerales bacterium
GGCGTCCCCAGCCCCGCCGGTGCCGCGAACTGAACCTCGACGCCGAGCAAGTGGACAAAGTGTCCACCTGAAGACCGCCGAAGCCCTCGCCGCCGAGCACGGGGTGGACGAGAAGACGACGCCGAACGCGAACACACGGACCCGCCGTAAGTCCTGCGTTTCCGTGTCAGCTACCGTGTCATCATCCGTGTCATCAAATGCGGTGCGTGGAGCGTGCGAGACGGTGCGAGACTTGCTCCCACAAGACGCTCCGACAGCACGCGCCACGCAACACAAACGCCCCGCATGCTTCGACGTTGTACGAAGCGATGCGAGACGTTGCGAGCAAGCGGGCGAAGGGACTCGCACTCCGAGCGGAGCCATGTGGCGGAGCGAGGAGTCCGGCGGCCCCGCGGCGGCGAAGCTGCCGCGTGGCGGAGCCTCAGGCGGAGCCACTCGAACGTCTTGCGAACGGAGCCGCGAAGGCGGAGCCTTCAGCGGCTCTGAAGCAAGCGGGCGAAGGGACTCGAACCCTCGACATTCAGCTTGGAAGGCTGACGCTCTACCAACTGAGCTACGCCCGCAGTTGGAGGTCGCGAAGACTAGCAGGTCGCGGGCGGTCGCGGCAACGAAACGGCGGGGGCTCGGGCCGGTGCGGCGGGGCTCGGCAGACGCGGGCCGCGGTGATCAGACACCCCGGGGTGTGGCCGAGGCCACCATGAACCCCGCGTCGAGGCGGCTACCCTCCGGACATGACTTCGACCACCGCTTCCCCGAACCATCCCCGCGTCGCAGCGCCCTCCGAGGTCGCGCATCGCTTCCGCCCCTTCGGGGCCACGGTCTTCGCCGAGATGAGCGCGCTCGCCGTCAAGCACGGCGCGGTGAACATGGGGCAGGGGTTTCCGAACTTCCCGGCCCCGGACTTCCTCAAGGACGCCGCCTGCGCCGCGATCCGCGACGGACGCTTCGACCAGTACGCCCGCATGGGCGGCGCGCCGGCGCTCGCAAACGCCCTCGCCGAGCGCTACCGCGATCGTGGCCTCGCGTTCGATCCCGATCGCGAGATCACCGTGACGAGCGGCTGCACCGAGGCGATTCCCGCGGCGATTCTGGGCCTCGTGAACCCCGGCGACGAGGTGGTCCTCATCGCGCCCTTCTACGACAGCTATCCGGCCGCGGTCGCGATGGCGGGCGGCGTGGCGAAGTACGTCACGCTGCAGGCTCCGGACTTTCGCCTGACCCGCGAGGCCCTCGAGGCCGTGTGCTCGCCGAAGACCCGGGCGATTCTCGTCAACACGCCGCACAACCCGACCGGCCGCGTCTTCGACCGAAGCGAACTCGAACTCGTCGCCGAGTTCGCGAAGCGCTTCGACAGCCTCGTCCTCTCCGACGAGGTCTACGAAGACCTGCTCTTCGAGGGTGAGCACATCCACTTCGCCACGCTGCCGGGGATGGCCGAGCGCACGGTGACCATGTCGAGCCTCGGCAAGAGCTTCTCCTGCACGGGCTGGAAGATCGGCTGGGTCGCGGCGCCCGAGCCGCTCTCGCGCGGCGTGCGTTCGGCGCACCAGTTCCTGACCTTCGCGGTCTCGACGCCCATGCAGGAGGCGGCGGTGGTGGCGATCCGCGAAGGGGCCGACTACGTCGCCGACCTGCGCGAGCAGTACCGCCGAAGCCGCGACCGCATCTGCGAAGGGCTCGCCGAGATCGGCTTCACCGTCCATCGCCCGCAGGGAACCTACTTCGTCCTCGCCGACCACTCCGCCTTCGGCTTCGAGACCGACCGGGCGTTCTGCTACCACCTCGTCGAGCACTGCAAGGTGGCGGCGATTCCGCCGAGCGTCTTCTACAGCCGGCCCGAGGACGGCCACCGTCTTGTTCGGTTCGCCTTCTGCAAGACCGACGCCACGATCGAGACGGCGCTCGAGAACATGAAGGCGCTGAAGAATCTGAAGAACCGCTGACCGGCGACGAGACGAAGCGTCGGCGCCAGGCGGTACCGTCCCGGCATGCTGCTCGCGCTTGCGACGCCTCCAGGCACCGGCCTCGCCGCCCTCGACTGGCTGGTGATCGCCGCGTATCTCGCGGGGACGCTCGCGATCGCCCTCTTCTTCCGGCGTCGCGCGAGCCGCAGCGGCACCGAGTTCTTCCTCGCCGGGCGAAGCCTGCCGTGGTGGGTCGCGGGCACCTCGATCGTCGCGACGACCTTCTCGAGCGACACGCCCCTGCAGGTGGTCCGGATGGTGCGCGATGGCGGCATCGGCGAGAACTGGTGGTGGTGGTCGATGGCGGCCGGGCACGCGGCAAGCATCTTCCTCTTCGCCTCGCTCTGGCGGCGAAGCCGCATGGTCACCGACGTCGGGCTCATCGAGTTCCGCTACGACGGGCTCGCCGCCCGAGTGCTTCGGATCTTCGACGGCGCGCACCAGGGGCTGATCGTCGGCTCGTGCGTGGTCGCGGCGGTCTCGATCGGCCTCGGCAAGATCCTCGCGACCATGCTTGGCATCGCGCCCGATGCGACGTGGTCGTGGCTCGCCGGCGCGACCGGCCTCGAGGTGAAGGCGACCACCGCGATCGTGCTTGGACTCGCGCTCCTCACCTTCGGCTACTCGATTCTCGGCGGGCTCTATGGCGTCGTGTGGTCGGACCTCATCCAGTTCGTGGTGGCGATGGTCGGCGCGGTGGCGGTGGCGTGGTCGGTCGCCGCGCACTTCGGCGGCCTCGAGCCGATGCTCGAGGAGGCCGGGAAGCACGTGCCGCAGGGGGAACGCCACTTCGGGCTCCTGCCTGACGCGACCTTCAGCGACGCGATGGCGTTCACCGTCGCGAGCTGGTTCTTTCTCGCGTGGTGGTCGCGAGCGCCTGGTCATGGAGCCACCGCCCAGCGGATTCTGGCGACGCGCGGCGAACGGGACGGCGTGCTCGCGATGCTCTGGTTCGCGATCGCCCACTACGCGCTGCGGCCGTGGCCGTGGATCGTGGTCGCGATCGGTTCGCTCGCGATGCTGCCGCCGGGCTCGATCGACGGCGAGGCGGCGTATCCGGCGATGATCGATCGGTTCTGCGGGGCGGGGCTCAAGGGCCTGCTCGTCGCGGCGATGATCGCGGCGTTCATGTCGACCCTCGACACGCACCTCAACCTGTCGGCGTCCTACCTGATGAACGATGTGATCGGGCCGCTGCGGCGTCGAGCGACCCCTCGCCACGAGGCGCCTGAAGCCGATCCGATCGAGCAGGATGCCGAGGCTGCCGCACACGGCGAACCACAGGCCGCGCGCCGCGACGTGCTGCTCGGCCGCCTGCTCATGCTGCCGATCGTCGCGATCGTGCTCCTGATCGCGTCGGGCTTCGACGACATCCTTGCGATCTACAAGTTCCTCGCGGTGATGATGTCCGGCTCGGCGGCGGTGCTGATTCTTCGCTGGTACTGGTGGCGGGTGAACGCGTGGTCGGAGATCGCGGCGATGGTTGCGTCGCTCGCGGTCGGCTGGCATGTCTCCACCCTCGAGTCGCTCGCGATCGTGAAGGGCTCGCCCGACGAGCACTTCGGCACGCGACTGGCGATCACCATGGGGTTCGCG
>JBMTTG010000294.1:0-3548 GCA_049449095.1 Phycisphaerales bacterium
TGGTCGAGGGCCGGCTCGTCGAGCGGACCTACGCCCGCTGCATCCTGCATCGCGAACTCGACGGCCTGCCGTGGACCGCGATCCAGATCACGACCGCGGCCGGCATCTGTGCGGTGGTCGACCTGCTCGCCGCCGGCAAGCTGCCGACGAAGGGCTTCGTGCGGATGGAGGACGTCGAGTACGCGGACTTCATCGCGAACCGCTTCGGCAAGCACTACGCGTAGCGTGAGCGGCGGGACGGCTGGGGTGCTGCGGACGCGGGCCACGTCACACGTTGGGTGCTCGCTTCGCTCGGCGAGCGGTCACATGGACACGATGGACAGGATGGACGGGATGGACTCGGAGGGCGAATCGCTGCAGCCTGCTGCGGGAGGCGGTCCGAGGTTCGTCTCCTCCTCGACTCTTCTCCTCTTCTCCTCTTCTACTCCTCTCCTTTCTGACTTGGCCTACGGCTTCGCCGGACTCGCGGTCCCTGAGTTCGGCGCCTGCTTGTCGACCATCGCATCGAGCATGGTGCCGATCAGCGCCACGGTCTCGCCGCTCTGCGCGGCACCGGCGGCGCGTTCGCCGACCACCCTCACCCTCGGCGTGATCTCGATCCCCCGCTCGCCGATGATCTTCAGCAGCTCCACCAGCGCCGCGTTGCCCGACCCGATCTCATTGGCGACGAGCCGGAACGCCTCGGAACGACCATCCGCCTCGATGCGGATCGCCTCGGCTTCGGCAGCCGCCTCGATCAGCCGGCGCTCCTTCTCCTGCTCCGCGATCTTGACCTGATAGCTCGCCGTCGCGAGCCGCCGCTCCTCCTCGGCCTCCTGCTCGGTGCGGGTCAGCATCTTCTTCTGCTCTGCGGCCCGCTGCTGCTCCTGGAAGGTCAACTGCTCCTGCAACGCGATCTCGCGGTCGGTCTGGGTCTTCAAGAGCGGCTGCAGATCCGGATCGTCGGTGCCGACGTCTCCGATGCGCACCGCGGTGATCGTCACGCCACGCTCGGCCATCTCGCCCTGAAGCATCGCGAGCGACTGGCTCTCCTGCTGCGATCGCTGCTGCACGTAGTCGAGGGCCTTCACGCTCTCGGCGTTGTTGCGGAAGATCGCCCGCACCGACGAGTTGAGCGGCGCCACCACGTTCTGCTGGTCGTTGCCGAGCTTCGCGATCACGATCGGCGCGCTCGAGGGCTCGATCACGTACTCGACCCGCACGTCGACGGGGAAGGTGAAGCCGTCGCTCGTGCGGACGGTGATCTCCTTCTGCTCGTCGGTGCCTTCCCGAGCGCGGCCCTCCGTGAAGTAGAGGATCCGAACCTCGTTGGAGACGATCGAGACGGTGTAGGCCTCGGGATTGATCGGATAGGTGCCCGGCGGCAGCGGCTCGGCCCGAACTCCCCGCTCGTTCTGACCCGCGAGCATGACCGGCTCGCTGCCGGGCGCCGGCACCACCTCGAGGCTCGGCGGCTCGCCGAAGTTCGCCTTGAGCACCGCGACCGCGGCCTCGGGGACCTTGATCGAAGGCACGCTGCGCACATTGAAGAGGGCGGTGTTGATGCGGTAGCGGCCGGGCGTCAGGACGTTGGACTGCGGCCCCTTGCGCCCGGCGCCTTCGCCGAGGAAGTGGCGGGCGTCCTCCACCATCCGCTTGAACTCCGCGTTCTCGACCTCGGGCGCAAAGAGCTGCCCGCGATCGAGCGGCACGCCGTCCCTCGACTCGACCAGCCCCACCTCGCCGCTCTTCACCTCGACGAGCTTCGTGGTCTCGACGTCGTAGACGAGCGGCCAGTACCCGAAGTGCCAGCCCGGCGAGAGCACCTCCGCCTGCACGCCCATCTCGCCGTCGGTCGCGATGATCCGCCCACCGTCGAGCCTCGGCCCGAAGGCGTTCTTGGTGACGATGCCCACCTCGCTGGCGCCGACGAACTGCACCGACGACGCGATCACGCCGACGGCCACGAGCACCGGCGCCAGGACGAGCAGCAGGGCCTTCATCGCCCGCTGAGGCACCGTGGCCGAGGCGACAAGGCAGGCCAAGCCAAGCACGACGAAGACGAGCAGGAGCAGGATCGACATCGGAGTTCTCCACGAGGCGACGCGAGGGCGGCGAACGCGAACCGACGTCGTTGGGAACCGTCGACCAATCCTTTCGTCACGCCGCCTGAGTCCCGGAAGGGTACCGGCGCCCACGAAGCGATCGCCGCCCGCGGGTAGTCTCCGAGGCTCTCGCGAAGGAACGCATGGATCGACCGCTCGACGACGCCCGTCCCGATCCCCCACCCCGCGGGCTGCTCATGCTCGCCGCGGTGTGGATCCTGCTCTCGCTGCTCGCGGCGTTCGGCACCAAGCCGCCGATCCTGCCGCTCGCGTCGAGCTACGCGCCCGCGATCCGCACTGCGATCCTCTCGATCGCCGCCGGACTCGTCGTGGGATGGCCGTTGCTTCGACTCTCGCTGCCCACGCGGCGCTGGCCGCGACGTGGCGTGCTGCTCGATCTCGCAGTCATCCTCGGCGCGATCCAGGTCTCGGTCTGGCCGATGCGGCTCGCCGCGGGCTGGTCGATCGAGCGGACGATCGCGATCGATGCGTGCCTCGTCGGATGGGCGTTCGTGGCGGCGGTCTTCTGCCTCTGGGGAGCCCGTGCGAGTGCGGCAAGGCCGCGCACGATCGCGATGGCGACGCTGCTCGCGATGCTGATCGCGCCGGTGCTCGCGACCGTGCTCGTCTCCGGCGACGTCGCATCGGCCCTCGAGAAGCCGCTGGTGGTCGCGATGGAGCCGTTCTTGGCCCTGCACCGCCTCGCCGATCCCGCGCCGCGACCGCTCGACGAAGGCGAGCGGCTTGCGTCGATGCTGCCGCTCGTCGTCGGCGCGATCGCCGCGATGGTGTCGCTGCCGCTCACGGGGCCTCGGCGACGGTCACCGGTCTCGCCCAACACCGCGTGAGCGACCACGAGCGGCCGGATCACCTGGAGGCGGCGGTGCGTGTGTTCCGGCACGGGGGTTCGACTCCCCTCGGGCTCCATTCGACTCGAACTCAGACGCAGGGCTGCAGCGGGGATTCCCGAATGGATGGAGGCAAGCGGTTCGGATGGTCACCTTCGGATGACACCCAAGCCGACGGAACGCCGAATCGGCGTGATAGGCGCCTCATTGGTTCGGCGTTGGCGTTCGACTCGAGTCGTCACGAGGGCGGCAACGTCGACGTTCGGAAGCGCTTCGCAAACCCGATCGAGAAGCTCGGGTTCAGGAATCGGACTCGCCCGAGCGACGGCGGCGGGAGCCGAACGCGCCGATCGCCATCGCCACCACCCACGTCGCCGGCGCCGGAATCACCGAGATCGCAAGACCTCCCGCCACGAAGCCGCTCGCGGTGGCGTAGTTCGAGCCGTCGAAGGGCAGCGCACCGACGTACTGCAGATAGCTGAACTGGAGAAGACCACCCTCCTGCTCTTGCCAGACCGCGAGTTCGGTGATCTTCGCAGGACCAAGCACGTCGCTGCCCGACTAGTTCTGACTCGGATCGAGAGGATCGATCGCGAGAAACCTTGCACCTTCGTCC
>JBMTTG010000295.1:0-3535 GCA_049449095.1 Phycisphaerales bacterium
CGAGGATCGGCCGGACGTCGGTCTCGAAGTCGATGGCACCCGGGTCGACGCCGGCAGCGTTGGCGGCCGCGCTACCGAGCATGAGGAGAACGGCGAGCGGCCGTCGCATGACCCGGGTGTATCGGGGGGTGTCGCCGCCTCGGCCCGGTAGTCCATCCGAGGGGAATTCCGATCGAATCGCGTCATGATCCGATCGGTCGGTCGTAGTTCTCCTTCGATGGACGACTCGACTCGCGCCGCCTTCGCCCTGTGGACCCAGGCCCAGCCGGCGGTCTCGGCATACCTCCACGCGATCGTGGGGGACCGTGGGCAGCGCGACGAACTGTTGCAGGAGACCGCCCTCGCGGTGCTGGCCGGGTTCGACACCTACGAGCCGCACCGTCCGTTCCTGCCGTGGGCTCTGGCGATTGCGCGGAACAAGGCGGCGAGCGCGAGACGGAGCGCGCGTCGTGCGCCGGTCACCTTGACCGAGCAGGCCTGCGAGTCGCTCGCGGCGGCGATCGTCGAGGCCGAAGAGTCCGAACGGTCGCGGCTTGCCCACCTCGCCGAGTGCATGCGGATGCTCGGCGGCCGCGCTCGGGAGATCTGCGAGCAACGCTACCGCGTCGGGTTGCCGCCACGGCGAATCGCGGAAGTGCTCGGCGTCTCGCCGAACACGGTGTCCAAGGCCTTGGAGCGCCTGCGGGCGGACCTCCGCGACTGCATCACGCGGCGCGAGGCCGAGGGCGGACCGGAGGTCGCGCGATGAGTGGAGCCGGAGGCTCGAGATTCGACCCCGACGCCTCGAAGGATCGGGGCTCCGAGACGGCGTTCGCGCGCCTCGCGCAGCAACTGCTCGACGGCGACTTGGACGAACTCGGCTCCGAGCGGCTCTCCGCCATGGTGTCCGAGGATCCCTTGCGGGCGAGGGAGTTGGCGCAACTCGCGCTGCTGCACGACGCACTCGAGCGGGAATCGACCTTCGGGGATGCGGCGCGAATCGAACTTCGCAACCATCGCCGGGCCGCACGGGGCCGCGTCGCGATCGTCGCGGCGTCCTTCCTGCTGCTTGCGGCGCTCCTGACCGCGATCGTCCTGCCGTCGCGGCGGGCCTCGGCCTCCGAGACCCTCGTCGAGATCGTCTCGATGCTCCGCAGCGGCGACCGGACCTACCTCGTGCGGACGATTCCCGAGACGCGTCGCGCGAGGAGCCGCGTCGGGGAGATCCGCAATCCCGGCTCGGCCCTTCGGCGGGCGTCGATCGACGGCGCGCTCCTGGCGCTTCGGCCGCCCGCCAGTTCGGTGCTGGTCCGGCTTGATCCCGATGGTGGCGAGGTCGTCGTCGGCACCGACGGTCGCACGGCGTGGATGGTGCCGGCGGAGGGGCCGGCGAGACGCAGCGGCGATCCAACGCGCTTTCAAGGAGTGCTCCCCGGCAGCCGACTCGGCGTGCCGTTCGTGGACCCGCGAGCGCTTCTCACCGGAACCGGTCCGAATTCGCTCGCGGCGTCGTACGAACTGCGGCTCGAGGAGTCCGTCGAGACCGAGTCCGGGACGCGCACGAGGATCGTCGCCACCCGTCGTGCCGATGCGCGCGGCGGTCCGAAGCGGATCGAGGTCGAGTTCGACCGCGCGACGTCGCTCGTGGAGTCGATCCGCCTCGAGAACCTGCCGCAGGCCCATGGAGGGCCGCGGTCGGTCGAGTTCCTGCTCGTCGACGACTCGCCGCTTCCGGACGACTTCTTCTCGCTTCCGGCGCACCTTCCGCCGGGCCGTCCCGTCATCGAGGAGCCCTAGATGGTGTTCATGCCCGCGATCCTCATCGCCACCCTCGCCTCGATCGTCGTGCCACCGGAGGTGCCCGGCCCGTCGGCGACGAAAGACGCCCCGGCGCCTGCCGCGTCCGATGTGCGACCCAACTTCGTCTTCATCCTCGCCGAGGCGACTGGATGGTCGAGCACCTCCGTCGACCTGGATGGTCGGCCGCCTTCGCACGCGCGGCCGTCCGGGCTGACGCCGAATCTCGAGCAGCTTGCCGCCGACGGCCTGCGGTTCAGCGACTTCTACGTCACGTCGCCGCGCTGCACACCATCGCGAGCGAGCTTCGTCACCGGCCTGTCGCCTTCGAAGCTTCGCATGACGTACCAGTCCGAAGGCAACGCTCGACGCAGCACGCCGGGCGAGGGAAGTCGCTACTCGATGATGCGGCTGATCCCGCCGGAGAGCGCGAGCGAATTGCCGCCGGGCGTTCGCACCACGGGCGAGGTGCTGCGCGAGATCGGCTACGGGACCGCGCACTTCGGGAAGTGGCACGCCGGACGCGCCGATCCCCGGTCTCACGGCTTCGACGCCTCCGACGGCCCGAACTCGAATCAGGGACCGGAGCGTGGCGTGGCGCCGAACCCAAGTCAGTGCCGGGAGATCGTCGACCGCGGCATCGCGTTCATGCAGGCATGCGTGAAGGAAGGCAAGCCGTTCTTCGTGCAGATCTCCCACTACGGCTTCGGCGGAGAGGACGAGGCGACGCCCGAGTCGCTCGAGGTGGCGAAGCGGCTCGTCCCCGGCATCGAAGGCAAGCCGCTTGGCGCGATCGCCGGCCAGCACGATCTCGATCTGCAACTCGCCCGCGTGCGGGCGGCGCTCGACGAGCTCGGGGTCGCCGAGAACACCTTCATCCTCTTCAGTTCCGATCACGGGGCCCAAGGAGGCGGTGGCGGTCGTGCCGGACGCTCGGCGAATCCGCCCTTCGGCGGCGGCAAGGGAAGCGTCAGCGAAGGAGGAATCCGCGTGCCCTTCATCGTGGCCGGGCCCGGCGTGCCTGCCGGCGCGGTCAGCACGGTTCGCGCGACGAGCCTCGATCTGCTTCCAACGCTTCGCGACCTCGCCGGAGCGCCGCTTCCGATGCCGGAGGATCCCGACGCCGCGACGTCGCTCGACGGCGGAAGCCTCGCCGCGATCCTGCGGTCGAGCGGCGAACAGGCGGGCGAGGGCGCGGTGAGGCGTCCGCGGGAAGCGATCGTGATCCACTTCCCGCACTACGACCTCGGCAACGGCGGCCCCGCGAGCGCGATCTATCTCGGCGCGTTCAAGCTCGTTCGGAGCGACGAGACGCAGACGATCCGGCTCCACGAGATCGCGAAGGACCCCGCCGAGGCGAACGACCTCGCGGCCGCGATGCCCGAGAAGGTCGCGGAACTCGTTGCGATGCTCGACGCGCATCTTCTCGCGATCGGAGCGCCGCGTGCCAAGCCGAACCCCGAGTTCGAGGCGTCGTCGGCCGCTGGCGAGACCGCCTCGGGCCGCAGCGGCGACGCGCGTCGAGGCGGCGGGCAGCGCCGCGGCGAGCGGACGGACGACGCGGGTGGCGGTCGGCGCCGGCAGGACGCGCCGCGCCCTGGCTCCACGGAGGAGGACGCGTGAAGGCGATTCGAGCCGCGATGATCGTCGTCGGATGTCTCGCCTTGCCGGCGTTCGCGCATCCGCCCGACGGCGAGAGCCATGCTCCGGCTCGCTGGTGGACGAACGCCCGCACCGGGGATCGGATCGAAGGGCATCT
>JBMTTG010000296.1:0-3494 GCA_049449095.1 Phycisphaerales bacterium
TCGAAGGCGGCGCCGCCGACGATTCGTCCCGACGCCAAGGCCGCGACCGCCGTGGAGCGCGGATGCCGGACGATGCGGAGGCCGAGCGCCACGTCTTCTCCCCGGATCTCGCGGGCGGGCGCGAAGTTCTGCGCGGAGACCTCGGCCCAGCGAAGGCTCGCGGCTTCGTCCATCGGGTCGACGATCGAGAAGTCGACGCCCGCGGGAACCATCACGTCGCGATCGGGAGGGCGAGCCTCGAGATCGCGCACGAAGAGGTTCAGGAACCGACGCACGACGAAGCCCCGCCGCGCGAGTGCCTCGAGCAGCGTCGGCCGGGCCTGCGGCGCGAGTTCGATTCGAGGTTCGAGTTGTCGTGATCGGTAGAAGTCGATCAGCCGATCGACCGCGACGTCGTCGTCCGGAGCCGCGTCTTCCGCCGCCTCGAGGCCAGCGCCGATCGCGGCGTTGATCCAGGTCCCGGGCGGGCCTGCCGCGAGAACGCCTCCGAGCCACGGCTCGGCGATCTCGGCGACCTCGCCGATCGAGCATCGCAGCCGGTCCTCCTCGAGCCGGACGATGGTGTCGAGCGAGGGAGGCTCGCTCGACGGGTTCGAGGCACCACCGTCATCCGCTCGCGAAGGAACCATCGTGAACGGATCGTACGGGCGGCGAGCGGTCGGGTAAGTTCCCGCGGATGCCGGTCTCGATCGAGCGTTCGCGTGCGGAGGCGTCGGCGCCGGAGCGCGCGATCGCAACGCGTCCGGCCTTTCGCGACGTCGAGGCGATCGCGACCAACTTCAAGCGTCGACTCTCCGGCGTGACCTCGACCCTCGAGCGGGTGGTGCCGGTGCAGGCTCGCAACGTGCGGATCGCGGCGCTCGGCCCGGGACTGGCCGACGCGCTGCCGAAGATCGGATTCCTCGATCTGCTCGGCGGGTGGCGTCGGCCGGCGACGAAGCCGTTTCGCATCTGGCATGCCCGCCGCAACATCGAGATGCTGCCGGCGTGGCTCCTGCGGGATCTCTTCCGCATGAGGTTCAAGGTGGTCTTCACCTCGGCGAGCCAGCGTCATCACACCGCCTGGAGCCGCTTCCTCATTGCCCGCATGGATGCGGTCATCGCGACGAGCTCGAAGACCGCCGCCTATCTGCGTCGCGAGTCGACGGTGGTGCGGCACGGGATCGACGTCGAGGTGTTCCAGCCCGCCGAGGAGAAGGCTCGCGCGAAGCGGGAACTCGGGCTTCCGGCGCCGCTGCTCGATCGGCGCCTGATGGGCTGCTTCGGGCGCGTGCGCCGGCAGAAGGGGACGGATGTCTTCGTCGACGCGATGCTCGCGCTGCTGCCGACGCGTCCCGACGTCGCGGCGGTGGTGCTCGGACGCGCGACCGAGGCGCATCGGGGCTTCCAGCAGGATCTCAAGCGGCGAGTCGCCGCGGCGGGGCTCTCGGATCGGGTCTTCTTCGCCGGCGAGGTCGCGCCGAAGGAGACGCCCGCGTGGTACCGCGTGCTCGATCTCTTCATCGCGCCGCAGCGGTGGGAGGGCTTCGGGGTCACGCCGCTCGAGGCGATGGCGAGTGGCGTGCCGGTGGTGGCGACCACGGTGGGCGCCTTCGAGGAACTCGTGATCGATGGCGAGACCGGCTCGCTGATTCCCCCGGGCGAGGTCGCGCCGATGGTCGAGGCGGCGGCGCGATGGATCGACGACCCTGCCGCGCTCGCGGCGGCTTCGGTCGCAGCGCGGGAGCATGTCGCCAAGGCGTTCTCGCTCGAAGCGGAGGCCGCCGGCATCAACGCGGTCTACGAGCGCGTGTGGCGCGATGGGTGACCGTCCGCGGGAACCGCGTTGGTGACTGCCGCGTCGCGACCGATCACGCGAGCTCGGTCGATCCGCACCCAGGCGGGGAGCCGCAGAGCCTCAGAGCCGCGGAGCCAGCGAAAATCTCTCCATCGAGCGTGAGGCGCGGAGCCTTGGGTCTCGATTGGAGTAGCGAAGTCGACTCCGCATCCACGGAAGCGGCATCCGCCGCGACAACCAGGATCTGCTCTGCGGCTCCGGTTCCCTCCGCGGCTCCACACCTGAAGTGCTTCGCGATCGAGTCCACGCGGCGTCGAACACACGCTGGCCCAGACTGGTTGTCTGATTGGAAGTGCCACCTCACAGGCATGCCCGCGCGACTCGGCGTAGAACCTCCGCGGCCGATCCGCACCCAGGCGGGGAGCCGCAGAGCCTCAGAGCCGCGGAGCCAGCGAAAATCTCTCCATCGAGCGTGAGGCGCGGAGCCTTGGGTCTCGATTGGAGTAGCGAAGTCGACTCCGCATCCACGGAAGCGGCATCCGCCGCGACAACCAGGATCTGCTCTGCGGCTCCGGTTCCCTCCGCGGCTCCACACCTGAAGTGCTTCGCGATCGAGTCCACGCGGCGTCGAACACACGCTGGCCCAGACTGGTTGTCTGATTGGAAGTGCCACCTCACAGGCATGCCCGCGCGACTCGGCGTGGAACCTCCGCGGCCGATCCGCATCAACGCGGGGAGGCACCGACTCAACGGGAGGCGACGATTCGCGTCGAGCGAACGAGGGCAGTGGCGCTACGCGATCCGCTCGAGCCGCGTGACGCGACCGATCGGCACCCATTCGACGACGAGGATGGATCCGTCGGCGAGGAAGGTCGCCGAGTGCGGATGGACGAACTTGCCGGGAATGAAGTCCGCGCGAGCCGCTCCGCGCAGGTTCGTCGGATCGCCGTCGCCCAACTGCGCGACGACCGAGCCCTTCGAATCGACCAGCGTCACCACGCTGGAGAGATCCGGCACCAGCATCAGGTCGTCGCGGGTCTTGAAGTGGCAGGGCTGGCGCATGCCCTCGGTCTGGAAGCGCACGTGCTGGCCGTCGAGGTCGAACCACTGGATGCGGCGATTCGCGCGGTCCGCCACGGCAAGCAGCGGCTCGCCGCCTCGCTCGTCGAGCCAGAGGCCGTGCGGCTGCGCGACCTGGCCCTTGCCGGAGCCGGGGCCCGCGACGATCGACTTCCACTGTCCGTCCTTCGAGTAGCGGTGCACGAAGCTGCGGCCGTAGCCGTCGCCCACGAAGAGGTCGCCGTCCGGTGCGAAGGCCACGTTGGTCGGATTCCACGCCTCCGGCGCCGTGTAGATGCGGGCGCCATCGAAGCTCGCCTCGATCGGCGCGCCGACCTCCCAGAGCAGCGTGCCGTCGAGCGTCGTCTTCGCGAGGCGCCTTCGGTTCACGTCGCAGTGGTAGAGGAACTCGACGCCGTCCTCCTCGCGAACGTCCAAGCCGTGCCCCCCACCGCGAAAGCGGCTGCCGAAGCTCCGCTTGAACGAACCGTCGGGTCCGAAGACGTAGATCGCGTCGCCGTTGGTCGCGCCCGCGCCGACGGTGTGCGAGATGTAGATGTCTCCCGCGCGGTCCTGGCAGACGCCGTGGGTGTCGCCCCACGCCAGCCCCTCCGGCGGCATCAGCCAGTCGTGCTGCACGCGATAGCGCTGGTCGCCG
>JBMTTG010000297.1:0-3488 GCA_049449095.1 Phycisphaerales bacterium
GTGGAGTCTTGGAAGGACGCGGCGGACGCGGCGGAGGCGAGGAAGGTGGCGAGCATGGCCGAGGCGGCGAGTCGGGCGAAGGGGCGATGGAGGATCGGCACGTCGGAGTCCTTGGGGAGCGGGGTTGAAGCACGCGCGGCTCTAGGCCGCAGGAGGAATGGAAGAGTAGCCGCCGCGAAACCGGCGGGCGTGGCGGGGAATGACGCGGCTCGTATCCTGCGATCTCTCGATGCCTGCAACTTCGACGACTGCTGCGGCCGATCCCGGCGGCTCGATCCCCGGCTGGGGCCTCCGCTTTCGCCTGGCGGCGAACGAGTGGTGGTCCGGCACCGCCCGAGTCGACGCTTGGACGACGCTCGCGTGGTTCGACGTCGTCCTCCGCTATCGCCGCTCGAGGCTCGGCCCGTGGTGGATCACGCTGAGCATGGGCCTGCTGCTTCTGGGGCTCGGTCCGCTCTACGCGCACCTCTTCGGCATCCCGGTGCGGTCGTACCTGCCGTACGTCACGCTCGGCATCGTGGTGTGGTCGCTCATCGCGAGCACGCTGCAGGACGCCTGCTCGGCGCTCGCGAGCGCGGGCACGCAGCTGCGGCAGGGCACCGTTCAGCCGAGCCTGATCCTCTGGCGCCTCGTCGCGAAGCACCTGATCCAGTTCGCGCACCATCTGGTGCTCTTCGTGCCGGTCGCGATCTGGGCGCCGGTGCGGCCGACCGCCGCCACGCTGCTGGCGATTCCGGGGCTGCTGCTGGTCTTGACGCTCCTGCACGTGTGGGGGCTGATCCTCGCCATGGCGTGCGCGCGGTATCGGGACGTCGCATCGGCGGTCGTGAGCGTGCTGCAACTGCTCATGTTCCTCACTCCGGTCTTCTGGGATCCTGCGCGGCTTCCCGACCGGGCGAAGCTCGTGCTGCTCAATCCCTTCGCGCAGATGCTCGAGCTCGTCCGGTCGCCGCTGCTCGGCGAGGCGCCGTCGGCGTTCGCATGGCAGGTCTCGATCGCGTCGCTTCTGGCCTCGGCCGCGATCGCGGCGATCGTCGCGGTCGCCCAGCGCGGGCGACTGGTCTACTGGGTCTGAACGATGGCGAGGATCCTTCTCGAGCACGTCGGCGTCGATCTCCCGGTGCTGGGCCACCAGGCCCGCTCGATGAAGCTGAGCATGCTCGCGTCGGCGACCGGAGGCCGGATCTGCCGCGAGGCGGGGGCAACCTGGGTGCGGGCGCTCGAGGAGGTCTCGCTCGACCTCGCCGACGGCGATCGCCTGGGGATCTCCGGGCCCAACGGCGCCGGCAAGACCACGCTGCTGCGGGTGATCGCCGGCGGCTATCCGCCGACCCGAGGGCGGCGCCGCGTCGAGGGACGGATCGCCTCGCTCATCGAGCCCGGCGCCGGCATCGAGCCCGAGGCGACCGGATGGGAGAACATCACGATCCGCGGCCTGCTCATGGGAGTGAGCCGGCGCGAGATCGGCGCCGCCCGGCCGGCGATCGGTGAGTTCAGCGGGCTTGGCGACTTTCTCGCGCTTCCGGTGCGCACCTATTCGACCGGCATGGCCATGCGGCGCGCCTTCGCGATCGCCACCCACTTTCCCGCGGAGATCCTCGGCCTCGACGAGTGGCTCTCGGTCGGCGACGCGGAGTTCCGGCCGCAGGCGGAAGCCCGGATGCGGGAACTGGTGGACCGCACCGGCATCATGGTGATCGCCTCGCACTCGGCGGCGCTGCTCGACCGTGAGTGCGATCGCCGGATCGAGCTCGCCCACGGCAGCGTGGCCCGGTCGTGGGGAACGGAGCGACGGGCGTCGGCGGCCCACCC
Organism: Phycisphaerales bacterium; assembly: GCA_049449095.1. Classification (GTDB taxonomy): domain Bacteria; phylum Planctomycetota; class Phycisphaerae; order Phycisphaerales; family SM1A02; genus VGXO01. The sequence continues at coordinate 1,813 of JBMTTG010000297.1, forward strand.
CTCGGCGGCGATCGCGTGAGCCGGCCCGGGACCGGGCGACCGCTATCCTCCGCCGCGATGCCGCGTCTTCAGCGAGAGAAGGCTCACGTCGCGATGCCGCGCGTCGATGGCGCGCTGGTGCCCCGGCGGGTGGTCCATCCGTTCGCGTTCGCGGGCCATCTGCCCTTCGTGCTTTGGCTGGTGCCGCGCTGGCGGCCGCGGCGGATCGTCGAGCTCGGCGTGCACACCGGGAACTCGCTCTTCGCCTTCGCGCAGGCCGCGGCGGAGCTTCGGGCCGACGGGCATCCCTGCGAGGTGTTCGGCGTCGACACGTGGCAGGGCGACGAGCACAGCGGCCGCTACGGCGAGGAGATCCTCGAGACCGTCTCGCGGGTCGCGAAGGCCGACCATCCCGAGGGGCTCGAGCTGGTCCGCGCGACCTTCGACGACGCGGTGACGCGGTTCGGGCCCGGTTCGATCGATCTGCTCCACATCGACGGCTTCCACACCTACGACGCGGTGCGGCACGACTTCGAGACCTGGCGCGATCGGCTTTCGGATCGCAGCGTGGTGCTCATGCACGACGTCTGCGTGACCGACCGGGCCGACTTCGGGGTACACCGGTTCTGGGAGGAGATCCGCCAGCGCCATCCGCACGCGACCTTCACCCACGCCCACGGGCTCGGCGTGCTCTTCACGGGAACGAAGCTCGGCGTCCTCGAGCGCCGCGTGGTCGAGTCCCTCACCTCGGCGGAGAGTTTCGCCGGGTTCGCGGAGTCGATGGCGACGCTTGGCCGGATGCTCGTCGCGGCGCCCGAGTCGGCGCCCGAGGCCTTCGCTCCTCGGACGAACGATCCCGTCGCGCGGCTGCGGGGCGATCTCGCCGCGATGGCCGGCATGCTCGGGGCGATGCAGCAGGAGGCCGCGGCGCAGCAGCGCTGGCAACGCGAGCAGGCCGAGGCGATCGCGTCGTGGCGCGGCGAGATCGCGACGGCCGAGGCACAGCGCGAGCAGGCGGATCGGGCCGCGGAGCAGGCGCTCCGCGCGGAGCTTCAGGCGGCCTCGCTCGAGCGGGAGCGGCTGCAGGCGGAACTGCTTGCGCAGTCGAGTCTCGCGGCGGCCGCGGAGGCGCGGGCCGGCGATGCGATCGCTGCGGCGAACGCGCTTCGCGACGAGATCGACGCCCTGCGCGTCGCTCGCGCTGCGCTCGAGGCCGAGAACGCTGCGGCGCATCGTGCCGCCGCCGCCGAACGTGCGCAGGCCGGCGAGGCGATCGAGGATCGCCGACGCGAAGCGGCGGATCTGCGACGCTCCCTGCGCATCGCCGAGCAGCGAAGCGGCGATCTCGCCGGGTCGCTGCGGGAGGGCTCGTCGCGGATCGGCTCGCTCGTCGAGACCTGCGAGCGGCTGCGTCGCGAGGCGGCGTCGGAACGGGCGGAGGTCGCGCGCTTGCGTGAGGAGGCCGACACGCGGCTTGGCGAGCGCCGGGCGCTCGAGGCGCGAGTGTCGGGGCTCGAATCGCTCGTCGAAGCGCTGCGCCGATCGACTTCGTGGCGGCTGACGGCGCCGCTTCGCTGGGTCGCCCGCGGGTTCCGCCGCGAGGGCGGCACGGCGATCGAGGCGAGTGGGGCGGCCGCGCCGGCGCCGCCGTCGAAGCCATTGGAGCCGTCGAAGCCATTGAGGCCGTCGCATCCTTC
>JBMTTG010000298.1:0-3487 GCA_049449095.1 Phycisphaerales bacterium
GGTCGCGTTCGATCCGGGGGTCGAGGCCGAGCGCCGCCTCGGCTCGCGGTGCGCGAGCTCATGGGGGTGATGCAGGTGCCGGATCTGAGCCTCGACGGCTCGGTCTCGCTCGAACCCACCACCCCTCCGGTCCTGGTCGCCTACGAGGTGGACGAGAAGACGCTCGTCGAGTTCGCGCTTCGCAACCGCGCCGATCTGCTGCAGTTCGAGTACCAGGAGATCCAGCGGAACATCGACGTCATGATGCGGGACAACGAGACGCTCCCGGAGGTCGATCTCGTCGCCGCCTGGACCTTCAACGGCTTCGACTTCGCCGGCCGATCGCTCTCCGAGGCGACAAGCAACCTCGGCGACGGCAATCCCGCCGGCTGGGCGATCGGCTTCACGGCCAGCGTTCCGATCGGCAACGAGATCCGACTCGCCGCCTATCAGGCCGCGATGCTGCGGCGCCTGCAGGCGGTGGCGACCCTGCGCGATCGACAGGTGACGGTGACCGGCGAGGTGCTCGACGCGCTCGACTCGCTCGACCTGCAGTGGGATCGCATCCTCACCTCGCGCTTCCAGGAGGAGGCCGCGAAGCGGTTCTTCGAGGCCTACAAGACGCTCTTCGACCGCGGTCAGATCGCCAGCGCCAACCTCACCCAGGCGCTGCAGTCGCTCAACAACGCCGGCATCAATCGCGCCCGCGCCGAATCCGACTACCAGATCGTGCTGGCGAGGCTCGCGCAGGCGGCCGGATGCCTGCTCGGCCACGCGGGCGTCGAGTGGTCGGACACCCTCGACGAGCGGCGTCTCGAGGCGCCCGGCGCAAGCCCTGCCGCGCCGCTGCCCGACCGCTTCCTCTTCCCGATCACCGACGAGGCCGCACCATCGCCAACGGCCCCGAGTGCGGACGAACCCGCGACCGTCGAAGCCGCCGAGACGCAACCCGCGGCCGACGGCCCCACGACTCCGTGACCAAGGCGGTGATCGACGCCGTGCCCACGACCACGCTCGACCAGTACCTCGCCAACGCCTTCGGCGATGCTGCCTCGTCTGGACCCGCGCTGCCCGATGAGGCCCATCTCGCCTGGTGGCGATCGCTCGCCACCCGTGCTCCGCGGGGCGAACGGATGCTCGAGGACCTCGCGAAGGCGCTTCCGCAGCTTCGACTCGCCGTGCAGCCGGGCGCCTCGCAGCATCCGGCCTACGGCGCCTTGGTGCGGCAGGCTCGCGCCTTCGACGAGGTTCTCGCCGATTCCGCGATCGACGTGCCGCTTGGCGGTCCGTTCTCGACGCCGGAGTCGATCGAGCTCGCGATCGCGGAGCATCCTGCCGGCGCGATGCCGGTCCTGTCGATCGGCGAGCGGAGCGACTTCGTTCGAATCCATCGTGCCCTCGGCGCGCGGGGCGAACCGATCGACGTGCCGCCCGGCGTGCATGCGCTCTACATCGCCGGACTGCCGAATCCGGGACGCCTTCGCGCGACCCGGGAAGCGTGGCTCGCTCGCGGCGGCAGTGCGGCGGACTGGCCCACCGAGATGGCGCGGCTTGCCGCCGAGGACCGCACGCACTTCCACGACCGGGTGATCCTCGTCTCGCCTGGAGGCTACGGCGACGCAACGGACGGCTGGCGACGCCACGCGCGGGACGAGGCCGAGTGGATCGCGACGTCGGGTGCGATTCGCCTCGAGCATGAACTCGCCCATCACGCCACGCACCGGCTCCTCGGGTCGTATCGCCTGCATCTGCACGACGAGCTTGTCGCCGACTTCATGGGGTTCACCGCGGCGCTGGGCACCTTCGACGCAGCGCTCTTCCTCGAATGCCTCGGCGTGCCGCAGGCGATGAACGAGCCCGTGCCGCAGCACGCACGCTTCCGCCACTACCTCGGCGATCTCGACGAGCGCGACCTGCCGGCGCTGCGGGCGCTCGTCGCCGGCGCCGCCGCGAACCTCGAACGCTTCGCGGGCCTCGTGCCGAAGGGCGCTTCGCGGCTCGCGCTGCTGCTCGCGATCGCCCGCGCTGGAATCGTCGAGCTCGCGGCGAACGACTGGCCCGACCGGGCGAGCCTTTCGCTGCAGCACTCGGGAGGACGCGGGTGACCAACGGCTCGTCGCCGCCGACCCACGCCACGCGACGGCTCCTCGAAGCGGTCGATCCGCGAGCGGCGGTGGCGGTCGCCTTCCACCTGCCCTCGGTGCGGCGCGTCGCCTCGGATGAACAGGTCCGCGGCATGTTCTTCCTCGGGCCGAACGAACCGCTCGACTCGATCGAGGCGATCGCGATGGTGCCCGGTGGCGCCGCGGTCCTGCGTTCGGACGGCACGGTCGAGCTTCCCCCGCAGTGCCCGTTCGCGTCGTCGGGCGGCGAGCGCCTGCTCGCCGCGCACGCCCGCGAACTGGAGGCGCTCGGCGACATGGGATCGCTCTGCATCGGCCTCGGTTCGATCGGGTCGCTGCCGCCGGTCGCGCTGGCCCTCGACTACGACGATCGCCCCGAGGGCGCCGTGGCGCAAGGCGCCGCGATCTTCGCCCGCGAGCCGCGAGGCGAAGGGCTCGACCTGCTCGCGGCGGTCGGAGCCCGATTCGGAACGATCGAGCGTCTTGCCGACGGTCGGGTGCGCTGCGAGGTCGAGAACCGCCTCGCCGCCCACTTCGATGCGGCACGGCTCTGCGACTACCAACGCACCACGAACTGCAACCGCTTCTTCCTGATGCACGGCTCGGCGAGCGGCGACCTCGAGCAGGGACTCGAGGCGGCGACGCGCGCGCGGATCGCCGCCGGACGAGCGCGCCTCTCGAAGGCGGTCGTCGAACTGGCCCACCGCGCGATCGACGAGGGCCTCGCCCTCGCGATGCGCCCGCCCGGAAGCGCGACGACCAAGCCCTACGGCGACCTCGTGCCTCTGGGATTCCTCGGTCTTGCCCTCGATCGCATCGTGCGGGCCGGCGGCGAGCACGCGCCAGCCGCCGCAGAGGCGCTCTCCACGGTCCGCCTCCATCTCGAGGCGCATCGCGTCGACGGATGCTGGCCCTACGCGCGAGGTTCGATCGCGACCTCGACCGACACCGCGCTCGTCTCGCTCGCCGGCGTCGCGGCCGATCCCGCTTCGCTCGAGCGATTCCGAGGCGTGCTGGGCGGCTACGTGCCGCAGCGGGTGAGCGAGACCGGCGGCGACGGCGCGATGAAGCGTTCGGCCGCGACCGTCCACTGGGAGGAGGAGGACGTCCCCACCACCGCCCTGCTCGAAGCGCGGCGACTCGACGACGGGCTCGCGCCGTCGATCGGGGCGCGGTGGTTCCTCGCGCGGTATCCCCGCTGGAGCGGCCTCTACTTCACGACGCCGACCCTCGGGCTCTGGGCGATGGCGCGGTTCGCGGCGAGGCTCGAGCGGTGGAACGACACGTCGCCCGCCGGCGATGCGGCCGCCGCGAACCAGCGTCGCTTCGATCTCGACGAACTGCGCGAGGCGTTCGATCGTGACGAGTCCCAGTCCATCTCGCGT
>JBMTTG010000299.1:0-3484 GCA_049449095.1 Phycisphaerales bacterium
AGCAGAAGATCACGGGGGGCGGCGGCGCCGCCGGCAGCGCCGCCCGCACGAAGGCCAAGAAGAAGAAGAAGGGCTTCTCCATCGCATTCGGCCGAGTCGCGCTGAAGCGGATGACGCTCTTCACGCGTCAGCTCTCGACGCTGCAGGACGCGGGCCTGCCGCTGCTCCGTTCGATCCAGGTGCTCGAGCAGCAGCAGAAGCCGGGCCGGCTCAAGAACATCCTCTCCGGCGTCGCGGAGGACGTCGAGAGCGGCTCGAGCCTCTCCGACGCGATGGCCAAGCACCCCGCGGCCTTCGATCGTCTCTACTGCAAGATGGTCAACGCCGGCGAGATCGGCGGCGTGCTCGACGTCATCCTCCAGCGCCTCGCCGACTTCATGGAGAAGGCCGAGCGGCTGAAGCGGCGCATCAAGAGCGCCCTCATCTACCCGAGCGTCGTCATCACGATCGCGGTGCTGATCGTGACCGGCATCATGTACTTCGTCATCCCGAAGTTCCAGGAGATCTTCAACGACTTCGACGTGAAGCTCCCGGGACTGACCCTCTGGCTCATCGACACGAGCCGCTGGGTCGCGGGGCAGGCGTCGCCGGACCAGACCGTCCCCGGGGCGGTCTGGATCATCTGCTCGCCGATCTTCTTCTTCGCCTTCTACAAGCTGATACGCAAGACGCAGTTCGGGAGGGCGGCGACCGACACGATCATCATCCACATACCCGTGCTCGGGAACCTGGTGCGCAAGACCTCGGTGGCGAGGTTCACCCGAACGCTCGGCACCCTCGTCGCGGCCGGCGTGCCGATCCTCGAGGCGATCACGATCACCCGCGACACCTCCGGCAACTACGTCTACGAGAAGGCCCTCAACAGGGTGCACGACTCGATCCGCGAGGGCGAGACGTTTGCGACCCCGCTCCGCGAGGCCAAGGTCTGCGACAGCCTCGTGGTCAACATGATCGACGTCGGCGAGGAGACCGGCGACCTCGACGTCATGCTCATGAAGATCGCCGACAACTACGACGAAGAGGTCGACGTGGCGGTGGCGGGCCTCCTGAGCCTGCTCGAGCCGCTGATGGTCGTGGTCCTCGGCGGCATCGTCGGCACGATCGTGCTGGCGCTCTTCATGCCGCTCGTCTCCATGATCGAGAACGTCTCGGGAGGCCGGTGATGCGAGCCCTCGACGCGGCCTCTCGCCGCCGCGGCTTCAGCGTGGTCGAGCTCCTCGTCGCGATGGCGATCGTGGTCACGCTGATCGCGCTCCTCGTGGTCGCGGTGGAGCGGGCGATGCGGGGCGGGCAGCAGGCCCAGACCGAGTTCCTCATGGGCTCGATCGAGCAGGGGCTCACGCAGTTCCGCGCCGACCACGGCTACCTCCCGCCGGTGCTCGGCCGGAGCGGCACCGCCGGCAGCCAGAATCCCGGCACGCTCGGGTATCTGCGCGACGTCCTCGCGCCGCCGCAGAACGCGGCGAACCAGCAGGCGTGGTTCTCGATCACGACGCTGGCGGAGTACCTGCTCGGCTACGGCGACCGCAGCTGCGACGGCTACGGCGCGATCGGCGATCCGCCCTACTCCAATCCCAATGCGCAGGGCGTCGCCGAGATCCCGACGCTCGGCCTGCGCGGCCCCGGCCGCGACGGCGCGTGGGGTTCGATCGTCAATCCCCGCGACACGCAAGGCCTCTCGCGCGGCGTGTTCCTCGCCCGGAACCCCGGCGACTCCGGCGTCTTCCCGAACGCGAGCGGCAACGCGGTGCAGATCGAGGGACGGGTGTACGGCCCGTATCTCGAACTGCAGGACGAGCGTCTGCTCGGCGCGGTCACCGGCGTGGTCAACGGCAACCCCGTGATCGCGTTCCCGGGCGAGATCGACAACTTCGACGCCTACCCGAAGGTCCTCTGCGACTACTGGGGTTCGCCGATCCACTACTTCCGCCGGCCCTATCTCGGCTCGGATCCGGGCAAGCAGAACCTGAACCTCAACCTCGGCGACGTCGCGGCGATTCGGCCGTGGGAAGTTCCGCCGGGCCAGGACATCGACGGCTTCGCCGACGCGAGCACGGAGATCTCCGGCGGCGACAGCACCACGACCCGCGACCTGCTCGCCGCGGAGTTTGCGCTCCTCTCTCCCGGGCCCGATCGGGCGGTCAACCTCGCGGTGCGTCGCGACCAGGCCGGGGTCAACGAAGACAACCTCGTGAAGGTGGCGCGATGAATCGAACGCTCTCGCTCGGATCCGTGCAGACGCTCCTTGCTCGCCGCGCTCGTCGGGCCTTCACCCTGATCGAGCTCGTGGTCGTGCTCGCGGTGATCCTGGTGCTCGTGTCGCTGGTGCTGGCGGTCTCCTCGATCCTCATCAAGCGCTCGGAGGTCCAGCAGACCGAGAGCGCCATGGCGATCCTCTCCGCCGCGGTCGACGAGTTCGAGCAGGCCCGCGCTCGCCCGATGACCTACGGCACGCGGAACCAGCCCTCGGGGGCCCGCTACGACATTCCCGAACTCAACCTCAACTACGCGCACGTGATCCTCTTCGTGCTCGATCGCCTCGCGACCCACGGCCCGAGCCGCGACATGATCGCGAAGATCGACGATCAGCTCTTCCGCACCGCGTCGACGCAGATCCCCGCGCCGAGCGGTGGCTATCCGCCGACCGAGTTCTGGTGGGGGCCGCTGCCGCGCATGGAACTGGTCGATCCATGGGACACCCGCATCGCGGTGATCTTCCCGGGGCGTCCGTGGGTGCAGGGCGACGATCCGAACCTCAAGGACCTCGACGGCACCATCCGGACGGGCGATGAGCAGGGCAACACGCCGTGCGTGAATCGCAAGATCCGATTCATCTCCTCCGGGCCCGATCGGCAGTACGGCACCGCCGACGACATCGAGTCCTACTCGGAGCGCGTGCCATGAGCGGTGTCGCACCAAGCCGGCTTCGCCGTGCGTTCACCCTCATCGAACTGCTCGCGGTGATGGGGATCCTCGTCCTGCTCGCGGTCCTCACCGTGGCGGGCGTGGGCCGCATCTCGAAGGACGCGCGGCTCTCGACCGCGGTCAATCGGATCACCGCGGCGCTCGGCAACGCCCGCGCGATCGCGATCAAGGAGAACGCGTTCGTGCTGGTGGTGTTCAAGCCGAACTGGCCCACCAACGCCGACGGGAGTCCCGCGAACGCCGACGCCAAGCAGACCACCGAGATCGTGATCGCGAAGTTCACCGGAGAGAGCGAGATCTTCTACAGCGGCAGCGCCGGCAATCCCAGCCGCATCAACCTCACCGACCGCTACCTGCCGGTGCCGGGGGTGGCGCCGGTGCAGTTGCCGGCCGGCATCAAGGTCGCGGGCCCCAACTACGAGTTCGAGTTCGACGCGGCCTTCGAGTCGCCGGGCTTCTACACCCAGGGCGACATGAAGATCCTCTCGCGGTCCTGCGGCGAGTATCCGGAGTACTACCGCACCGTCGGCATCCTCTTCGGCCCGGATGGCCGGCGGCT
>JBMTTG010000300.1:0-3478 GCA_049449095.1 Phycisphaerales bacterium
AGCTTCAGGCGAAGCACCGCGAGATCGAGCGTCGGCTCGCTCGCGAGAAGTTCCGCGTCGTAGCGGGCGCCCGAGGAGGTCTCCACATCGACGACGTCGGTGAAGCCGCCGTCCTCGAGAAGCAGCGGCGATCGGCAGCAGATGATCGTGCCGTCCTCGCCGACGAGGATGCCGCTCGCCACGCGGTTGCGCATGTAGCCCGGATACGGCGACTCCTCCGCAATCTGCCACTGACCCTCCCGGAAGACGCCTTCGGGCACCTTCTGGTAGCTCGTCACCGTGACGATCGAGGGCGTCACCTTCTCGCACAGCGCTCGTACGGCGGTGCCGAGGCTGACGATCGCCGGATCGGTCGAGGGAGGCGGCGCCGCAGCCGAGGCGATCGGGGCGACTGCCGCGAGCGGCAACATGGCGGCAAGAGCGACGCGGTTCGAGCGATGGACTTCTCGGGACATGGCGTCGGAGGGTCGGGATGGAGCATGAGCCTCCGGCAAGCCCGATGTTCAGGTTTCTTGAGGCGCCGTGACGAGGCGACTCCATCTCGGCGGCGGGTCGTAGTGTGCGGCGATGCGCCCACGACTCCTTCTGGCACTGCTGCTCGCCTCGAGCGCTTGCACCAGCGCGCACGCGGCGGCCGTCGCCCCGCCGGCGGCTCCTGCAACACCCGCGCTTCCCGACGCAGCGATCGCCGTGCTTCGCGACTCGGTGGTCCGCGGCTACGCCGCCTACGTGTTCGACCAGTACGCGCAGTCGCGGGTGGCGGCGGACCGCATGAGGGCGGCGGTCAACGCCTTCTGCGCGACCCCCACCGAGGAAGGACTCGCGCGAGCGAGGGAGAACTGGATCGACGCGCGGCGGATCTACGGACGCACCGAAGTCTTCCGATTCGGCGACGGGCCGATCGACTCGATGCGTGGCGGCACCGAGACGCTCATCAACGCGTGGCCGGTCGACGAGGCGTATCTCGATGCGGTGCCCGGCGCCGCGGCGCCGGGGATCATCGCGAATCCCGCGAAGTATCCGGTGATCGCGGGGATCATCCTGCGACAACTCAACCAGCGCGGCGGCGAGACCAACGTCTGCACCGGCTGGCATGCGATCGAGTTCCTGCTGTGGGGACAGGACTTCTCCGAGACCGGGCCCGGCGCCCGGCCGGCGAGCGACTTCATCGATGGCCAGGCCGAGTTCGCGGAGCGTCGTCGCGACTTCCTCCGCGAGACGACCGGGATGCTCTGCCAGGACCTCGTGCGGCTCGAGGAGGCATGGAAGCCCGACGCCGACAACCATCGCCGGCGCTTCGTCGCCGAACCCGACAAGGCGCTGCGGTCGATCCTGACCGGGGTCGCGCTCCTGACCGGCTTCGAGATGTCGGGCGAACGCCTCGCGGTGCCCTACGAGACCCGCGATCAGGAGGAGGAGCACAGCTGCTTCAGCGACACCACGCACATCGACTTCCTCGCCAACATCGAGGGCGTCGCGGCGGTGCTTCGCGGGCACCAGGCGCCCGGAGTGATCGATCTCGTGCGGGCGAAGGATCCCGCGCAGGGGCAGCGGCTCGCCGAGGCGACCGACGCCGCGGTCGCGGCCGTGCAAGCCATGCCGGTCCCGTTCGATGCCGGAATCCGCGCCGCGGACGAGACGCCCGAACGTCGCAACCTGCTCGCCGCGATCGAAGCGCTGGAAGCGCTCGGCGAACAGGTCTCCTCTTCCGCGCGGCTCTTCGGCTACTTCCTCCCGACGGAACCGCAGGGGTGATGTCGGTGCCGGCGAGACGCTGCTCGATCGGCGTGCTGCCCTTCGCCGCCGTGCTTCCGGTGGCGCTCTCGCTTGCCGCGACGACCGCCGCGCCGTTCGGCGCGTCGAACGCAGCGGACACCGCCTCCACGGCCACGCCATCCCCGCACGCCGCTCCGTCGCCCCTCGCGACAATCGCCCGACTCGGCGGCCCCGCGACCGTTGCCGTCGAAGGCCTGCACGCCTTCAGCCTCGCCGCCCCGGGATTGCCGGCGAAGCATCGCCGTGCCTTCAGCGTCGGCAACGCCTTCTTCCGCGACAACTGGGTGATCGCGCCCGCGAGTGCCGAGGGCCGCGACGGACTCGGTCCGCTCTTCAACGCGAACTCCTGCAGCGCGTGCCACATGGAGGACGGACGCGGCACGGTGCCGCTCGAAGGCGAAGTGGGTCTCGGCGTCGTCGTCTTTCTCAGTCCCCGCGAGGCCGATGGCGAGCCGCATCCGACCTACGGCGCCCAGCTGCACGATCAGGCGATCCCCGGGGTCGAACCCGAGGCGCGACTTCGACTCGATCCGGTGACGACTCCAGGTCGGTATCCCGACGGAACCTCCTACGAACTCACCCGCTGGGACCTCGCCTTCGAGAATCCCGCCTACGGACCGCTCGACGACGTGCGGCACTCGATTCGCGTGGGTCAGCAGCTCGTTGGCGTCGGCCTGCTCGAGGAGATCGACGACGCAACGCTGCTGGCCATGGAGGATCCCGACGATCGCGATGGCGACGGCATCTCGGGCCGCGCGCATCGCGTGGTTGGCGCGGACGGCACGGTGGGCCTCGGCCGCTTCGGATGGAAGGCGTCGCAGCCGACGCTCGAAGCGCAGGTGATCGCCGCGCTGCACGAGGACCTCGGCATCACGAGTCCGACCCGTCCGCACGAGGCCGCGACTTCCGTGCAGTCCGCCGCGCTCGCAGCGCCGTCGGGGGGCTCGCCCGAGATCGACGACCACAAGATCGGGCGTCTCGCCCACTACTGCCGGGTGCTCGCGGTGCCTGCGCAGCGGCGCGTCGGCGACTTGAAGGTCGAGCAGGGACGTGAACTCTTCGCCGCGACCGGCTGCACCGCCTGCCACGTGCCCGAACTGCGAACCGGTGCGAGCACGCCGATCGAAGCGTTTCGCGAGGTCGTCATCCGCCCCTACACCGACCTGCTGCTGCACGACCTGGGCGAGGGCTTGGCCGACGATCGCCGCGACGGCGAGGCGAGCGGCCGCGAGTGGCGCACGCCGCCGCTGTGGGGCCTCGGTCTCCTCAAGGTCGTGAACCCCGACGCGCGGTTCCTGCACGACGGCCGCGCCGCGACGATCGAGGAGGCGATCCTCTGGCATGGCGGCGAAGCGGAGGCTTCGCGGGCCCGCTTCATGCAGCTCGATGCCGACGAGCGTGCCGCGTTGCTCGCGTTCCTCGAGTCGCTGTGAGGCATCGGCACACCGATCGATCGCGCAATCCGAGAACGAGGCTCTCGGTCTTCACATGAAGTCATGACGTGGCGACGCGATGCTCCTCGACCGCTTCGACGTCACCCGGTCCTTCACTGAGGAGATCGATCCATGCACCGCCTCTCCGCGCCCCGCCTTGCGGCGCCTGCCACCGTCGTCCTCGCACTCGCCTCGACCGCCGCAGCCGGCCTGCTCGGCGCGGAGGCGCAGCCTCGTCTCGCGACCGGCGACGTCGTGGGCGGCCGCGC
>JBMTTG010000301.1:0-3476 GCA_049449095.1 Phycisphaerales bacterium
CGAGCGTCGGGAGCTCCGCGGGTGCAGCGGGGATTCTGCCGCGGCCCGACGGCCCGCGGGTTCGTTCGAGGCGCGGGGCGTGGAGTACGGTCGCGCGACGAGTCGATCGCCCCTCGACCTCGATCGGGCGCTCCCGGGCAGGGCTCTCCACCGTTCCATGACGAGTTCGAGCGATCGACGGGAACCATCGCCTTGCGGCGAGGCTCTCGATCCGGCACGATCGCGACGCGCGATGCGAGCGAGTCGATCGCGCCGTCACCGGAACAGGAGTGCGCATGCAATCGCAGAACGTCCTTCCGCCATGGGCTGTTCGGCTGATGGTCGGGCCCGCCCTCGTCGCCCTCGGCGTCGCGTGTCTCTCGGCCGCGCTCGCCGCGTGCTCCGCGAAGACCGGCGCTTCGAAGGCTCCGAGCGATCCGGCGCCGACCGTCGCCGCTGGCGAGGTCGCGGCCGAGTCCGATCCGCAGGACCCCCTGCGCAACGTCCGGTTCGTCTCGGAGGATCGGGCGGTCTGGATGCAACTGCTGCGGCAGCACGACAAGATCCGCCGCACCGTGGTGCATCGCCAGGAGGGCGATCTCGGCATCGTCGAGGCGACGACCGAGAGCGACGATCCCGCGATCGCGGCGCTGATCATCGACCACGCCGAACAGATGCAGATCCGCATGAAGGCGGGCGCTCGAGTGCGGGTGTGGGACGAAGTCTTCAAGGAACTCTTCGATCGCCACGATCTCGTCGAGCTCGAGGTGACGGTCACCGACAAGGGCGTCAGGATCGTCGAGTCGAGCCGCGATCCCGAGACCATCGCGCTCCTGCGTTCGCATGCGATGGGCGTGAGCGAGTTCGTGCGCCGCGGACCGGCCGCGAACCGGGAGCAGACCGTGAAGTTCCCGGTGGGGGCTCCGCTGCCGCCGCCCGAGGTCGCGATCGGCGGCGTGCCGCATCGCTTCCTGCTGTCGCAGCCCGATGCCGCGCAACTCGCGTGGCTCGAATCGCAGGGCGCCGATCGCGTGGTCAACTTCCGCAAGCCCAACGAGCCGGGCACCTACGACGAGCGGGCCACGGCCGAGTCGATCGAGATGGAGTACATCGGCATTCCCTACAAGGAGGCGGACGAACTCACCGACGCGGTGCTGCAGGCATCGCGGGCGGAGTTCCGCGAGGCCCAGGCGCAGGGCGAGGTGCTGGTGCTCCACTGCCGCACGGGCAACCGCGTGGGGCCGGGATGGGCGATGCATCTCGCGCTCGACCGGGGGCTCTCCGCCGACGAGGCGATCGCCGCGGCGAAGGCGGTGGGCATGGTCGATCCGCTCTACGAGAGCATCGTTCGCGAGGCGATTCGCAAGGAGCGGGCGTCGAAGCAGGGCCGCAAGGGCGAATGGTCGGCAAGCCCCGGCGCGTTGTCGGATTCGCAGCAATCGCAGCGGATCCGCGCCGAGGGCGCTCGGGACGAGATGTTCTCACGGCTGCTGACGGCGCTCGTTGAGGCGATGGAGCAGCCCGCGATGGAGCAGCCCGATGCCGACGGCCAGCCGGCCGGACCAGCTGCGGCGATCGGCGTCTGCAAGGTCGAGGCGCCGAAGATCGCGAAGGCGGTCTCGAAGGAGCAGGGCGTGATGATCGGGCGCACCAGCGACCGGCTTCGCAACCCGGGCAACGTCGCGCCGTCGTGGGCGAAGTCGGTGCTGGCCGAGCGGCCGGAGCAGGAGCAGGTGCTCGTGCATCCCGACGGGTCGCTTGGCGTGGTGCTGCCGATCCGGATCGCGCCGACGTGCCTGGCTTGCCACGGTCCGTCCGACTCGATCGAGCCCGCGGTGCGTGAAGCGCTTGCGGCGATGTATCCGCAGGATCAGGCGACCGGCTATGCGGCGGGCGATCTGCGCGGCTGGTTCTGGGTCGAGGTGCCGCCGGCGACGCGATGAGGCCCGAGGTCCCCGGCGGACCTACTCGGGCAGCGCGTCGATCCACGCGAGCAGTTCGCTCGCGGAGCGTTGGCCGCGGAGCGTCGCCACGATCGTGCCGTCTCTCAGCGCGTAGGTCATCGGGATGCCCCGCGTGCCGAGATGCGCGTCGGCGAGTTCCGGAGCGCGATCGACCTCGAGATGCGTCGGCAGGAATCGCGGCTCCGAGAGTCGAGTGATCACGGTCGCGTCGTTCAGGGCATCGAGCTTGTACTGCTGGCACGGCGCGCAGCGGTCGGCGGTGACGAAGACGACGACGAGGCGCTGATCGCCGGCCTCGGCGATCGCCCGATCAAGTGGCGGCGCGTCGGCCAGGATCGGCGGAAGCGGAGTCGGTTCGCGCGCGACGATGAAGCCGGTGGCGGGGTCGTAGAAGTGCGGCACGGTGAGGCGATCCATCCACGCCGCAATCGCGGGCGGCGGGGTCGCCTCCGACGGAGCGGACGCGGCCGCGGGCGTCGGGTCGTTCTTCGGCGAGGCGGTCGTCTCGACGGTCGGGCGCTGGCCACGGCTGCACCCAAAGGCCGCGAAGACCGACAGCAGGAAGAGAACGGAGAGCGCCGTGGCGGTCAGGTTCATGGGCGAGTGGCCTTCCGGGTGAAGGGGCGTTGGCGAGGAGCCGGCCGATCACGGCTCGCTTCGAGCAAGCCCGGCGATCCGAGTCGCGCGGATCCCGAAACTCCCCAGTGGGAGCCGGGAGCTTGCCCGCCGGTAGGCCCGGAAGACGGATTCATCGTGGCCTTGGTGGTGGCCGGCGGGGGCGCTCGGATCCAAGGCGTTGCCAGCGCCCTCGCTCCTCACGCCTTCCGGCGACGTCGGGCTTGTGCGCGAGCCGTTCCGTGCCACAGTTCATCGCCATGAACACCGATGTTCACAAGACCCCGCCGGTCGACTTCCGGACCCATTGCCGTCCCGGTTCGGGCCTTCGGTCCGTCGCAGCCACCGCGCTCGTCGCTGGCCTCGCGCTGGCTCAGGTATCCCAAGCCACGATCCTCGTCTCGGAAGCCTTCAACGACACCGCCGGCGACCTCTCCGGCAACAGCGGCGGAGCGGGCTTCAGCGGCGCGTGGTCCGGTGGCGGCGGCGCGACGGGGAATCAGGTTCTGGCGACCTCGGTCTTCGAGCCGAGCGATCCGTCGGCGCGCTCGATCCAGATTGCAAGCAACGCCGGGGTCACGGCGAGATCGCTGTCGGCGACGTACGTGAGCGGCGGCGCGACGACCTACTACGTCTCGTTCCTCTTCAACGCGAGTCCGTTCCAGAGCGGGACGGGCCAGTATGCGGGCATCACCCTCGCTGGGCCCGGAGCGGGCGACAGCCTCTTCATGGGGATGACCGGCAACTCCGGGCAACTCGGCTTCGACTGGCAGAATCGCGGCGAGGGCATCAGTCCAGCGACCAGCAGCACCAACTATCTCGTGCTCGTCGAGATCAAGGCCGGCGTAGGGTCGACGACCACGGTCTCGATGTTCGCCAGCACCGACCTCTCGATGAGCGGAACCGCGCTGTTGGGCA
>JBMTTG010000302.1:0-3468 GCA_049449095.1 Phycisphaerales bacterium
CGACCCGGATGCCCCTCGCTGAGCGCCTCGAGCGTCGCGAGCAGCGGTTCGGGCCCATGTTCGGCAAGCGAGGCGATCGCGGCCTCGACCGCGTCGAGCTCGAGCCGCGCTGCTCGATGCTCGTCGAGCGGCTCGAGCGGCACGGGCAGCCCGAGCTCCGACGCGCTTCCCGACGCGATGCCGAAGAAGAAGCTGTCGAGCGTCCGAACCTGCAGGCGATCGAGGCGGACAAGCAGCGTCTGCAGCAGCGCGAGGCATCGCTCGGCGGAGACCGCCGACGCGTCGAGCCCCAGCGCCTCGCGAAGCGACCTCCGTTCCCGCTCGCCCGCCTCGTCATGTCGCGACGCGATGGCGAGCCGCTGCAGGACTCGGGCGCGGATCTCGCCGGCCGCGGCACGGGTGAACGTCGAAGCGAGGATCGTCTCGGGATGCGGATCCCCCGACGACAGCAGGATCCCGAGGTACTGCGTGGTCAGCTGCCACGTCTTGCCGGTGCCCGCCGAGGCGAGGATCCGGCGATGGCGGAGGGAACTCAAGACTCCTCCCTTCCGCCGAGCTCGGCGGCAAGCACCGGCTCGTGCAGCAGGTTCGAGAAGGCGTCCGGATGCGCCGGAGGCTCGCTCATCGGGAAGCGACGGGCGCGGATCGCCCGCACCACCTCGCGGGCCTTCTCGATCGCCTCGTCGAAGACCTCGTCGCCCCAGCTTTCGATCGTTCGGAAGATCGCGGCGCTTCCCGAACGCGCGAGGCGAACGTAGCCGACCTCGATCGAATCCTCGGGCACCTCGAGCTGCACCGCGAGCAGATGGCGATAGACCGGCAATTGCAGATCGATCCAACGTCGCCGATCGCCGCGCCCGACGAGATGGTTCTTCTCCGGATCGGCCGCCTCGTCGCCGGTCTTGTAATCGAGGACGCGGAAGCGCCCCGTCTCGCGATGGCGGTCGATGCGGTCGATCCTCGCCGTGAATGGCTGCGGATCCTCGCTCGGACCGATCTCGAGCGCCGCTTCGAGCTGAAGCTCGACGTGCCGGGTCTCCCATCCCGAGGCGCGCGAGGCGGCCTCGGCCTCCGCGAAGCGATGCAGGCGTCGACGCAGATTGCGAAGCTGCACGAGAATCGCCGCGCGGGGGCGGCCGCCGAAGGAGTGGGCGGCGATCTCGTCGAGGATCGCATCGAGCCGATCGCGGAGCCGCGTCGCCTCCGTCTCGTGACGCAGTGCCGACTCGCCGCCGAACTGCTCGAGCACCGCGTGCGCGAGCGTCCCGAATCGGAGCGGGTCGAGTTCGCCGGCGGCGTCCGCAACCTCCCGCAGACGCTCGACGTTCCGCAACTCGAATCGCCGCGGATCGGCGAGGTACTGCCGCAGCGCGGTGACGGAGAGCTTCTCCGGAAGCGAGCGAGTCGGATCCGGAGCCGGCACTCGAAACCCGGACGCCGCCGCGGCCGCCCCGCGTCGCACCACCGGCTGCGGCGAGGTGAAGCGGATCACGCGATCCGCCGCCGCAGTCCCGTCTCCGTGCAGCAGCAGCCGGCTCGGCAACAGCGCCTTCCCCTCGGCATCCTTCAGCGGCACGATCACGTCGAGGTGCTCGCAGCGGGCGGCGAGCATCGCGAGGATCGCCGCGTCGCGGGCTTCACGCCGCCGCGCCGAACCAAGGCCGAGCCGTTCGCGAACGCGCTCGGGCAACAGCGGATCGACCGGCGTCGCGCCGGGCATCGCGTCGTCGTGCATTCCCAGCAGCACCAGGCACGGCGCCGGATCCGCGGCGAGCTCGAGCCAGCCGAGCGCTTCGATCGCGTGGGGCTCCGGCATCGGCGCCTCTCGGCTCTCGGCAAGCCGTTCGAGCAGCCGCTCCAGCCAATCCGCACCCTCGATCTCGAGATCGATCGGCTCCGGCAGGCTCGTGAAGTCCCTCACCGCTTCGCCGAGACCTCGATGGTCCTCGACGAGGCGGCGCCGAAGTTCGCCGCCGGGATCCTCGGCGGCAATCATCTCGTCGATCGCCACGCCCACCTCGCCCAGCCACGCTGCGAACCGCTCCGCCCACGCGCGGCTGCGGTCGCGGCGGCTCGTCCAGGCTCCGCACCACGCGTCGATCGGTTCGAGCGACCGGTGAAGCGCCACGCGCTCGCGGGCGCGATGCTCCGCCACGGTCGATGGAACCCTCGCCTGATCGATCGGCGTCGCGGCCGCATCGACGAGATCGGCGAACGATCGCGGCAAGCGCTCCTCGAGGACCATCGAGAGCGCCGACGGCAACGCGTCGCCGAGTTCGTTCGACAGGCCGGCCGACCGGGCCGCCCAGGCGGCGACGTGCGGATGACGCAGCAGGGCCGCGGCATTCTGCGCCGTCGGTTCACGCAAGATCGCCACGAGGGCGGCGATCATGCGTCCGGGCGCCGAAGCGGTGCGCGGCTCGCCCTCCGCGACGTGGAGAAGCAGGCCCGCCGACCGCGCCGCTCGCGCGGCGGTCATGGCGAGCGTGGCGTCGGCAAGCCCCACCGTGATCGAGGCCGTCGAGCGCCCGGCACTCCATCGTTCGATCGACTCGAGCATCGCCGTCGCCCCATCCTCGGGCGACGCGACCGGCAGCACGCTCGACTCGGGAATGGGGCACCCGCGGCCGATCCAGCGATCGGGCACGACGGCGCCAAGCGCATCGAAGTCCTCACGGCCGGTCTCTGGCGCGATCACCAGCACCGTCGAGTCGGTGCGTTCGAGGACGGCCCGTTGCCAACCGCTCCACTCGAGCACGCCGGCCGTCACGATCCGGACCGGGCGAATCGGCGCCTGCTCGACCACGATCTGGCGACGGATCCCCGGATCGCAGAGCCCGCACGAATCGAGGCGCGCCGCGACGCACCGATCGAGTTCCGCGATCGCCTTCCAGCGAGCCGAGGTCGCCTCGGGCGCGATCGCCGAGTACGACTGCGGCTCCAACCCCTCGCCGCGCAGCTCGGAGACCGCCTTCGCGAAGCCCGCGGCAAGGTTCCAGAGTTCGTTCGGCGACGGCACTCGAGTCGAGCCGAGCAGCGCCGTGCGTCGCGACTCGTCGGCCAAGGCAAGCTCCGCGGCCCACGCCGACCGAACCTCGAGCTCCGTCGCCGCCGGCGCGACCGCATCGTGCTCCGCCAACGCGACCTCGTCGAGCCGGCCCGGCGTGATCGCCACGGGCGGAATCAGCGGACGACCGGCAAGCTCCGCACCGTCGTGGATCCTTCGCAGGAACTCGCGACCCGCTCGCGCGCCGGGAAACACCCACACCTCCGCCGAAGCGTCGATTTCGCCCGCACCGGTCTCGTGCTGCGCGAGGAACCAGTCGGCCGCGGAGTCGGGAAGCGCTCGCGTCCATCCGAGGAATCGCCGTCGATCACCTTCGCTCGGCAAGCCGACGACCGGCGACCGCATGACGCGGTCGTCGCCGTTCCCCGACGCGGCGGCGCCATGGTCACCCTCGGATTGTC
>JBMTTG010000303.1:0-3452 GCA_049449095.1 Phycisphaerales bacterium
GAACCGGAGACGCAGAGCACACCAGCAACCGGGGACCAGAACCGGATCCGCTCCGTGGCTTACCACTTGGTTTGACCCGAGCGCCAGACGTCGGCATCGGATCACGCACTCGATGACCTCCGAACCTCACCCCGCCGGATACCGCCACGGCTGGCCCGGCTCGTAGCCGAGCGTCTCGTAGAGCTGCTTCCGCGTCTGCATGCGATCGACCAGGCTCTCGAACGAGCCGGTCTCCTTGAGCACCTCGAGGCTCCGGACGACCTCGCCCATCGCGAGACGCAGGAGGCTCACCGGAAAGATCACCAGCCGGTAGCCGAGATCACCGAATCGATCGAGCGTGATGAACGGCGTCTTGCCGAACTCGGTCATGTTCGCGAGGAGCAGCCCGGGGCTTCCCTTCGCGAACGCCTCGAACTCCGCCTCGCTCTGCAACCCCTCCGGGAAGATCGCGTCGGCGCCCGCAGCGCGGTAGGCGTTGGCGCGAACGATCGCGTCGTCGAGGCCCGTCACGCCGCGCGCATCGGTGCGAGCGATGACGAGGAAGTCCGGATCGCGTTTGGCCGAGACCATCGCCTCGACCTTCAGGCACATCTCCTCGCACGGCACGAGCTCCTTGCCGTCGAGGTGGCCGCACCGCTTCGGAAAGACCTGATCCTCGACGTGCAAGCCGGCAGCGCCCGCCCGCTCGTACTCGACGACGGTCCGGAGCGACTGCTCGTACTCGCCGAATCCGGTGTCGGCATCGGCGACGACCGGCAGGTCCGAGGCGTCGGCGATGCGGCGGATCTCGGCGGCGAACTCGGTCAGCGTGAGCAGGCCGACATCCGGCACGCCCGCCGAGACGCTCATCGCGGCGCCCGAGACGTAGCAGCCGGTGAAGCCCGCATCCTTGATCGCGCGGGCCGCGAGCGCATTGAACGCACCCGGCAGCGCGACCGGTCCGCGTTCGGCGGCCGCGCGAAGCCGAGCAGCCGGAGAGGAGGAAGTCTGGCTCATCGCCGGATTGTGGCAGGTTCGGGCGAGGCGACCAGTCGCCAACATCGTGCAAGCCTTGGCAGCGCGTTGCCGAACCTCGCGCTCGTCGATCGCTCGGCGGTCTGTCTGCCGTCGATCGACCGATCAAGCACCGACCGAGGCGATGGAAGGGTTCCCGATCGGTCCGGCTACGCTCCCGAGATGGCGTCGATCGCGCTCCTTTCCCCGATCCGGCTGGGCCTTCACGAGGCGCCTACCGCCGCGGAGCGCTCGGCGCTCGCCGAACACTTCCGCTTCCTGCAGCGCCTCGTGGCCGAGGGGCGGGTGCTGACCGCGGGCCCCTGCGAGGACGGATCGCTCGGTCTGGTCGTGTTCCCCAACGCCGACGCGGCGACGGCGTCCGCGTTGATGGCGACCGATCCTGCGGTCGTGGCGGGCGTCTTCCGAGTCGAGGTCAAGGCCTGGCGCAGGAGCCTGCTCGGCCACGGTTCCGGCCGCGATTGGACGGGTTTCACCCAGGCGGTCCACATCCAGGCGTCGCCCCGCGAGGCGTGGTCGATGTTCGCGACCCCATCGGGCATGGCGCGGTGGTTCACCGCCTCGGCCGAGACGACCCGCGGTGATCGCGTCATCGGTGGCTCCGAGGTGTTTCAGCCCGCGGACCGGGTGCGCTTCGTCTGGATCGTGCCCTCGCCGGAGACCGCGCCAGCCGGCGGTTCAGGCTCGCCGTCCGAAGCCGAGACGAGCGGCGCGCCGGCGACCGTCGAGATGCCGGAGACGAACGAGATTCTCGAGGTCGTCCCCGGCCGACGCCTTCGCCACGGGTGGTACGAGGGCAAGGGGTGGGTCGAGTACCGGGTGCTCCCGCATCGCGAGGAGCGTCGCGTCACCATCGAACTCGAACAGCGGATGGATCCGGCGCACGACTTCGCCCTGCTCGAGGGCGCCTACGTCGGATGCCGTCAGGGTTGGGCGTTCTATCTCGCGAACCTGAAGGCGGTCCTCGAGCACGGCCTCGACCTGCGCGAGCCGCGGCCGGACCGTCGCGACCTGATCAACGTCTGAGTCTGATCGGCGCGGCGACGCCAACCTGCGACGCGTGCGGACGACTCGCATGACGCCGCCGCCGACTCGCCAAAACGCGAAGCATCCAAACTCACGCGGCAGGGCCCTTCGAGTGCCAAAGGGCGACCTCACGACGAACGCGACGACCCTCGTCGGCTCGCCAGCGTCGACGTCACCGAGTACGAGATGCGTCGCCGTGCGACGTCGGAATCAGCCCAGGTCGGGGAAGGTCTTCCGCACGATGCCGACGAGATCCTTCACGTGCGAGATCGACTCGTCCATGAGCTTGCGCTCGTCGCCGTCGAGCTCGATCTCGACCACCCGCTCCATGCCGCCCTTGCCGAGCACGCACGGCACGCCGACGAAGTAGCCCTGGCCCTTCTGGCCCGGCGCCACGCCGAACTCGTTCTCGCAGTAGGCCGCGCAGGGCAGGATCCGCTTCTTGTCCTTGATGATCGCCTCGGCCATCTGCACCGAGCCGCTCGCGGGGGCGTAGTACGCGCTCGTGCCCATCAGCTGCACGATCTCGCCGCCGCCGACCTTCGCCCGCTGCACGCAGGCGTCGATCTTCTCCTTGGAGAGGAGCTGCGACACCGGGATGCCGTGGACCGAGGTGTAGCGCGGCAGCGGCACCATGTCGTCGCCGTGCCCGCCGAGGAGCA
Organism: Phycisphaerales bacterium; assembly: GCA_049449095.1. Classification (GTDB taxonomy): domain Bacteria; phylum Planctomycetota; class Phycisphaerae; order Phycisphaerales; family SM1A02; genus VGXO01. The sequence continues at coordinate 2,703 of JBMTTG010000303.1, forward strand.
GCGCCTGGATGTCCTCGATCGAGACGCCGAGCTCCATCGCGATGAAGGTGCGGAAGCGGGCGACGTCGAGGCAGCCGGCCTGCCCGAGGATCCGATGCGTCGGGAAGCCCGAGGCCTTCCAGGCGGTGTAGACCATCGCGTCGAGCGGGTTGCTGACGACGATCATGATCGCGTTGGGGCTGTGCTTGGCGACCTGCTCCGCGACCGAGCGCACGATCTTGACGTTGGTGGCGATGAGGTCGTCGCGGCTCATGCCGGGCTTGCGGGGCAGGCCCGCGGTCACGATCACCACATCGCTGTCGGCGGTATCGGCGTAGTCGCTCGTGCCGATCACGTTCGCGTCGAACCGCTCCATCGGACCGCAGCAGAGGAGGTCGAGCGCCTTGCCCTTCGCGACGCCCTCGCGGTCGGGGATGTCGAGCAGCACGACGTCGGCGAGTTCCTTCGCCGCGGCCCAGTGGGCACAGGTGGCTCCGACGTTTCCGGCTCCGATGACGCTCAGCTTCGCACGACGCATGGCAACGATCTCCAGTGGCGGCCGCGGAGGGCGACCGAGGTTCCGAGGGACGCGAGATGGAAAGAAAAGCCCCGCGGGCGGGAACCCGCGGGGCGGAGATGATAGTCGGCGAGTCGACCGTCTTGGGGGGAGGCGGTCGGTGCTGGACGCCGCCGAAGTCGACCGAACCAGCGGTCGCGGCCGGGCGATCGGTCAGAACGAGAGCACCCCCCCATTGCCGAGGATCGCGGCGC
>JBMTTG010000304.1:0-3437 GCA_049449095.1 Phycisphaerales bacterium
CGCGGTCTGGGGGGTGCGGAAGCCGGGCCGGCGTGGTGCCGCCGGGGGGGACGCCGTGGGGCGCGCCAGATCGGGGCTGGAGGGGGCGCCGCCGCCGGCGTTTGCGATGAGGTTCACCGAGGAGACCGCGGCGAGGCGGCCATCGAGCGCCGTGCGCACCGAGAAGGAGGTGTCCCACGCGAGCCGGGGATGGCGCCCCGCCTCGGCGACGATCGTTCGGAAGTGTTCGGCGAGCAGGGGATCGAGATCCTCGAGACCGAAGCATCCGTCTTCGCCGGGATCGAACGCCGCGAGATCGAGTGTCCGGCTGCGCCGCCACGAGCGTGCGGTGGTCGCCCAGCCCCAGATGCTGCCTCGCCGCGCCCGCAGATGATCGGCGCCGCGGTGGCCCCAGGCGCCGAGCGTGTTGCGCCCGCTCGCGATCGAGAACTCCTCGTCGTCGCCGTAGCGATCGAGCATCGACGCGGCCCACGGCAGGAACCGTAGGGCGGGCCGGATGTCGTCCTCGAGGATGATCGCCCGCTCGACGCGCTCGAAGAGCCAGTCGAGGCCCCGCTCGATCCGCTCGTCGCAGCCGAGATTGGTGGACGAATACTCCCGCACGATCTCGCAGGGCCAGTCGATCGAGTCGAGCGTTTCGCGGGCCCGCGCACATCGATCGCGATCGGTGTCGTGGCCGGCGCGTGGACCATCCGCGATCGCGAAGATCCGGCGAGGCTTCGAAGGACGAAGCGCCTCGACGAGTTCCGCCACCCGGTCGGGGCGGTTGAAGAGGACGATCGCGACGGGCGTGTCGAAACTCCGCATCACGCCTTCCGCCTCGCGTCTAGGAAGGAGCCTCGACGCATGGCTCAGGGCGCGTCTGGATCGGCGATCGGCCAACCCGCGGAAGGATCCACCTCGTGGATCGGATCCATCATGATGATCTCGGAGATGTCTTCGAAGGTCTCCATCGCGGGGGCGACGAAGGACTCCGGCAGCGCCGTCGCTTCGGCGGAGGTCCCTTCCGCGGCGACCAGCATCTCCGCGGCGACCAACGAGTCGATGAAGGTGGCGGTCGACGCCGCGGCAGGCTCGCCGAAGGTCGCGGCCACCGCTTCGATCACCACCGTGCGGTCCGCGCCGCCCGTGAAGCGGTTCCAGATCCACGGCCCCAGTCCGGAGAGCAGAAAGAGCACGCCCTTCTCCGCGTCGATGAGGATGGTCTCGCCGTCGATCGTCTCGCTGGGAAAGCGCTGGGTGTCGGATTGAAGTCGAGTGTCCATGGGGGTGCCTTCCGGGGGTTCAAGCAACGGGCCAATCCTTGTCGGCAGATTCGCGCAGGGTTCGTTCGACGAGATCGAGGGCCTCGTCGGTCCGGCGATCGCCGACGACGAGGCCGAACTGGGGGACGTCGAGCAGTCCGGAATGCGTGGCGTCGAGGGCCACTGGATCGTCGGCGTCGGGCCCTCGGAGCTGCGATCGGAGCATCTCCCTGGCGGAGGACGGCTCGAGCGAGGCGAGGCGGCAGTCGGCGCGGCCCTCGCGTGACAGGTGAAACACCGCCGCGATGGGAAGCCACCGGTCGGGCGAGACGGCCGGGCCCCGGCGGAGCATCAGGGTCGCTTCGTCTTCAAGCATTCCCCGGACCGGCCGATCGGATTCCCTCAGGCCCTCGGGCAGCGGCGCGTCGAGGTCGACCCGCAGCTTCACCGGACGCGGCAGCGCCTGGACGAGCGGCTGGCCCTCCGCGACCCGAACCTGATCGTCGCCGAGCACGGGAAGGCCACGAGCGATCGCGCGGAGCGTCGCCGTCGACTTGCCGGCGAAGGGCGGCCCGCAGAGGAGCGCCACCTTGCCATCGATCTCGATCGACGCGGCATGCAGCAGCGGGCAGGCGGCGTGGCGTGCGAGAAGCTCGCCCACGGTGAGCGCCATCCAGATGAGGCGGTCTTCGTCCGTCCGGTAGACGCGCCACTGGTCGTGCACAAAGACCTGCGCCTCGGGGAGCGCGTTGAGTTCGGCTCGGCCGAGCCGGATCTCCGCGGGCATCGGCTCGAGGCCGGTGAGTTCGGCGAGGTCGCGGAGCGTGCGCGGATCGTGCGCCGCGACCGTGGTCGAGGCGCCGGCCCAGGAGAAGTGCGCCGCGTGGCCCGCGCGCATCGCTCGAGGCTGCAGGCGAGGCGGCGAGTGCGCCATGCGTCGCCTCACCGACGTCCAACGCTCCGCGGCGGCGAGTCGTCCCGCCTCGAGCGAGGGCTCCTGCGGCGGATCGGCCTGTGATCGAATCCGCGCCATCGCGGCCGCGATCGATTCGCGTTCGATCTCCGTCGGCATCGCCTCGTCCGAATCGCGCCAACGCGGGGCCAGCCGCATGGCGTGCTGGGGGACGGCGTGGCAGCCCGGCGCCACGCGGCGAAGCCAGAGCGGCACGAAGAAGGGCATCCAGCGTGGGAAGTTCCGAGGCGTCGGCGCGAGCGGATTTTCCGCCGGAGCCGTCGCCCACCCGAGGTAGGCATGCTGCAGGAGCCGCATCTCGCGACCCGAGGGATCCGCGTGCTCGCGATAGGTGTTGGTCCCGTGGATCCGGTAGCGGTAGAGCGCTTCGGGCACGAACGCCGGCTCGGTCACGCGGAGCGCGTCGAGCAGGAACTGCCAGTCGTGGCAGATCGGCATCGCCTCGTCGAAGCCGCCGACCGCCTCGTGCAGCTCGCGGGAGAAGAGGAAGTTGCCGGTGCTGGTCGCGATGTTCGAGAGCAGCAGGCTGAAGCCGACGGTGGGAAAGCAGCGTCCGAAGTCGAAGGCCTGCGCCATCCAGCGCGGGTAGGTCTCGAGATCCGGCTGGTCCGCGTCGCCGAAGAACTCGACGCCGCTGAAGGCGATGCTCGGCCGCGAGGGATCGACTTCCGGAAGCATCCGCTCGAGGCGGTCGGGCATCCACAGGTCGTCGGAGTTGAGGATGCCGACGACTTCCTCGTCGAGCCGCGCGATCGTCTCGTTGAGGGTCCGGGCGGTGCCTCGATTGGCCTGCGTGCGGAACTCGACGGCGATCGATCCGGCGTTCGCGAGCGCCCGTTCCGCCGCGGCGACGGACCGGTCGCGCGATCCGTCGTCGACGACGACGACCCGATCGGGAGGCTGCGTCTGGCCGAGCACGCTTGCGATCGCCGCCTCGACGTACTGCTCGTGGTTGTAGACCGGGATCATCACCGCGACGCGGCGCCGGCGGGGCGTGGCAGCGAGCGGAGGATCGGTGGGCGACGGGGTCATGTCGTTGGGGCGAGTCGCCTGGCCCGTCGGAGCGGGGATGCGTGTGGAAGTGTGCAGGGGGGCTTGCCAGGTTCAAGGAAGTCCGAGCAAGGTGACGGATCGCGCGGTGTTTCCGGACTCGGGATCGGGCCGAGCACCGGCCATCTCGGGCCCGATGCCGGCACCGATCGAACTCGATGGGCCTTAGG
>JBMTTG010000305.1:0-3429 GCA_049449095.1 Phycisphaerales bacterium
CAGCCCCTCCGGCGGCATCAGCCAGTCGTGCTGCACGCGATAGCGCTGGTCGCCGCTGCCGGTGGTCACCTCGCCGGCGGCGATCGCCTGGAGGTAGGCGTTCGCGCTCGAGGCCGTGCCGAGGAGAGAGAGCCCGGCGCCGGCGGCCATGGTGCCTCGGATGAACGCGCGGCGATCGCAGGCGGCCTCGAAGGTGAAGTCGTGCACGGTCGGAAGTTCCAGGAGAGAGGCGGAGAGTGCGGTGTCTGCCGCGGGGCGAGATGAGGTCGAAGCGTACCGGCAACGGCCTTCATCACGCTACGGTCTCGGCATGCCCGCGTCGGGGACTCCGTGGCACGCACTCGAACCGTCGGCGATCGACGAGGCGCTGGGGGTCTCGGTCGAGCCGGGGCGAGGACTCGACGACGCGTTCGTCGCCGCACGCCTCGCTGCGATCGGGCCCAATGCGATCTCCACGCGGCCGCCGCCCTCGTTCTGGCGACGCCTGCTGGGGCAGTTGTCGGCGCCGCTGGTGGCGGTGCTGCTCGTGGCGGCGGTCGGCGCGTTCCTGCTCGGCGAGACGGTCGATGGCCTCGTGATCCTCGCGGTGGTCGGGGTGAATGCCGTGGTGGGTCTGGTTCAGGAGGGCAAGGCGCTCGCCGCGATCGAGTCGCTCTCGCAGGTGCTGCGCATCGAGGCGTCGGTGCTTCGCGAAGGTCGCTGGCGGAGGATCTCCGCCGAGCAGCTCGTGCCGGGCGATCGGGTGCGGATCGAGCCGGGCGACCGCGTGCCCGCCGATCTTCGGGTGCACGCGAGCCGCGGGCTTGCGATCGACGAGAGCATGCTGACGGGCGAGTCGGCCCCGGCTGCGAAGCGCGTGGAGTCGGTCGCGGCCGACACGCCGCTCGCCGAGCGGGCCTCGCTCGCATTCGCCGGAACGCTCGTCTCCCGCGGCCGCGGCGAGGGGGTGGTGGTCGCCACGGGATCGTCGACCGAAGTCGGTCGCGTGGGCGGCCTGCTCGACGAGGCCGGCGAGTTCACCACGCCGCTCGTGCGGAAGATGCGCACGCTCGCGAGGCTGCTCGTCTGGGTGATCCTCGCCGTCGCGGGGCTGGCATTCCTGGTGGGATGGCTGCAAGGGCGCCCGGCGAGCGAGATGTTCATGGCCGCGGTCGCGCTCGCGGTCGCAGCGATCCCCGAGGGACTGCCCGCCGGTCTCACCATCATCCTCGCGATCGGGGTGGCGCGGATGGCTCGACATCGCGCGATCGTCCGGAAGCTTCCCTCGGTCGAGACGCTCGGTTCGACCACGGTGATCTGCACCGACAAGACCGGCACGCTGACCCGGAACGAGATGACCGTCGTGGCGCTCGTGGCCGGCGGCGAGCGAATCGAGGTCGAAGGCATCGGCTACGAGCCGAGCGGTCGCCTCGTCGACTCGAACGGCGACGCGGCGACGATCTCGAGCCGGTCGCCGCTTCGGCTCCTGCTCGAGGCGGGCGATCTCTGCAACGACGCACGGCTCGCCGAGCGCGATGGCGAATGGTCGATCGAGGGCGATCCGACCGAGGCGGCGCTGATCGTCGCGGGGCGCAAGGCCGGACTCGACGAGCGGTCGCTGGCGGAACGCCTTCCGCGTCTTGCGACGATCGAGTTCGAGAGCGAGCGACGCATGATGGCGACGCTGCACGAGGACTCGTCCCGCGCGGAACGGGTGATCGTCGTGAAGGGGGCGACGGAGGCGCTGCTCCCGGGATGCGATCGCATGCTCGCCGCCGACGGCGCGGCTCGCCCGATCGATCGCGAGGCGGTGCATCGCGAGGCCGAACGTCTCGCGAACGAGGGGCTGCGGGTCCTGGCGATCGCCGAACGTCGCGTGCCCGCCGCGACCGAAGCCGTCGATGCCGGGCGATTCGGATCGATCGCCATCGAGCGAGATCTCGTGCTGCTTGGCCTCGTCGGCATGCTCGATCCACCACGGGCCGAGGCGCGGGCGGCGGTGGAGGCGTGCCGCGGCGCGGGGATCCGCGTGAAGATGGTGACCGGCGACCATGCCGCGACGGCGACGCACGTGGCGGCGGCGGTCGGGATCGGGCTCGATCGCGAAGGCGGTTCGCAACCGGCGGGAGCGCCGGCGATGCCGCGGAGCCTCACCGGATCGGAACTCGATCGCCTCGACGACGAAGCGCTCGCCGAGCGCCTCGCCGGCGTCGACGTGCTGGCGCGGGTCTCTCCCGAGCAGAAGCTCCGGATCGTGCGGGCGCTGCAGGCGCGTGGCGAGATCGTCGCGATGACCGGCGACGGCGTGAACGATGCGCCGGCGCTCAAGCAGGCCGACATCGGGATCGCGATGGGGCGGTCGGGCACCGAGGCGGCGAAGGACGCGGCGGACCTCGTGCTTGCGGACGACCAGTTCGCCACCATTGCCCAAGCCGTCGAGGAGGGCCGGGGCGTCTTCGGCACGCTGCGGATGTTCATCGTGTGGACGCTCCCGACCAATGGCGGCGAGGGGTTCGTGATCCTCGCGTCGATCCTCTCGGGCGGACCGCTGCCGCTGCTTCCCGTGCAGGCGCTGTGGGTGAACATGACCACGAGCGTCCTGCTTGGCGTGCCGTTGGCGTTCGAACCGCACGAGCCCGGCGCGATGCGGCGGCCACCCCGCGATCCGAAGCGCCCCTTGCTCGACTTCGAACTGCTCATGCGGATCGGCCTGGTCTCGATCCTGCTCTGGATCGCGGCGACCGGGCTCTTCCACCTCGAACTCGCTCGTGGGAGAGGCGAAGCCTCGGGCCGAGCCGCCGCGGCGACGGCCCACGTGATCGGCGAGGCGTTCTATCTCTTCGCCTCGCGGGGCGGCATCAGGCCGTTCTGGACGGTGCCGCTCTTCGCCAACTGGTGGTTATGGGCCGGGCTGACGGCCATGATGGCGGCGCAGGTCGCCTTCGTCTCGCTTCCGCCGCTGCAGGCGATCTTCGGGACCGCGAGTCTGGATCCGATCGGCTGGGGGCTGGCGACGGCGGCGGGGGTGGCGATCCTCGCCGCGGTCGAGATGGAAAAGGCGATCCGAAGGCGACTGGCGGCCGGATGAGTCGGGACGTATGGGGCTCTCGGGTCGTCCCGAGGTACCCCGTCCGGGAAGGCCGCCCGTCGAGCATTCGGGAAGACACCGCAGGACGGAGCACCCCGGATGGGGTCATACTCCTCAGGCGTTCACTCTCCCGGAAGTCCGCTTGGGCTTCGGGCGATCAGTTCACCGTCCCCGCCTCGCGGATGTCGCCCGGAACGGCCATCATCGATGCGAGGGAATCGAATCAGGAGTCCTCGCCGTAGGCTCGACCGACCGCAGTCTCGTCATGGAACCCCAACTACGAGTTCCGATCCTGCGACGCCCGCACGTCCTCCGTCGCGGAGCGTGCATGTCCGCGGCGCTGGCGGGCCTGCTTGTTGGCG
>JBMTTG010000306.1:0-3427 GCA_049449095.1 Phycisphaerales bacterium
GGAGCTGCCCGTGAGCGAACGATCGCCCGATGCCGAGGTTTCGATGGGACGCCGCCTCTTCGTCGCGGGAGCCGCGGCGGGGGCGGTTCCGATGATCATGCCGTCGTTCGCCCGCGCGGCGGTTGGTCGCGACGACACCCTCACTGTCGGCGTGATCGGCTGCGGCGGCCGCGGCACCGGCGCCGCCCGCGACGCGCTCGAGGCGGGCCGGGATGTCCGGATCGTCGCGCTCGGCGATCTCTTCCCCGATCGTCTCGAACAGAGCCGTTCGAACCTCATGCAGTTCGACGCGGCCCGGGCGACCGTCGCCGACTCCAACTGCTTCAGCGGCTTCGACGCCTACCGGGGTGTGCTCTCGACCGACTGCGACATCGTGATCCTCGCGACGCCGCCGGGCTTCCGTCCCGACCACTTCGCCGCGGCGATCGCGGCGGGCAAGCACGTCTTCACCGAGAAGCCCGTCGGCGTCGATGGCACCGGCATCCGCAAGGTGCTCGCGGCCGGCGAAGAGGCCGATCGCAAGGGGCTCTGCGTGGTCGCCGGCACCCAGCGACGCCATGAGAACAACTACCTCGCGGCGATGGCGAAGCTTCATGGCGGCGCGATCGGCGACCTCGTCGCAGGCCGCTGCTACTGGAACATGGGCGGCCTGTGGAACGTGGCGCCCGACGCCTCGCGCAGCGAGATGGAGAACCAGATCCGCAACTGGCTCTACTACCCGTGGCTCTCGGGCGACCACATCGTCGAGCAGCACGTGCACAACCTCGACGTCCTGAACTGGGCGTTCGGGGCGCACCCCGAGCGAGTCTTCGGCGTCGGCGGACGGCAGGCTCGCACCGGCCCGGACTACGGCGTCATCTTCGATCACTTCGGCCTCGAGTACGGCTATCCCGACGGGCGCTTCGCGCTGAGCATGTGTCGCCAGCAGAACGGCACGCCCGGCAAGGTCGAGGAGATCGTGACCGGCACCCAGGGTCGCATGGTGATGCGTCCGGGCTTCTCCCGCATCGAGGGCGGCGAGGCGTGGCGCTACACCGGCCCCAACAACAATCCCTATGTGACCGAGCACGAGGACCTGCAGCGGGCGATCCGTTCCGGCAACCACGTCAACGAGACCCGCAACGTCGCGTACAGCACGCTCACGGCGATCATGGGTCGCGAGTCGGCGTACACCGGGCAGGAGATCACCTGGCAGCAGGCCCTCGAGAGCAAGCAGGACCTGATGCCGGCGGTGCTCGCGTTCACCGAGTGCCCGACGCCGCCGGTGCCGATTCCTGGCAAGACGAAGTTCTTCTGATCGCGGACCGCGACCGTTCGATCCCCCTCGAGGCTCGAATCGAGTGACGGTGCACGCGCGGTCACTCCGGCCAGAGGCCGAGCAGTTCGATCCGGGGCGATGATGGCGCCGCGATGCCGGGCGCCGCCGTCACGACCCGCGCGGACGCATCAAGGGCGGCGAGCATCGACCGAGCCTGCTCCGGTCCCAGCACGCTCGTCGCCGACGCGAGCGCGTCGGCAAGCGTCGCGTCCGGGGCGATGACGGTCACCGCGATCGAGGTCGTCAGGCCCAGACCAGTCCTCGGATCGACGAGATGGCTGTAGCGCACGCCATCGACCTCGACGAAGCGCTCGAGGTCGCCGCTCGTGGCGACGCCGCAGCGGGCGAGGGTCAGCACGATCCGTTCGTCGCCGAGGCCGGTCGCCACGGCGATTCGCCAGCCCGCGTCACCCGGCGGGGGCGATCCGATCGCGAAGTCGCCGCCAAGCTCGACCATGGCTCGATCGAAGCCTTGCGATCGAAGCACCGCAAGGGCACGGTCGGCTCCGAAACCCTTGCCGATGCCCCCAAAGTCGAAGCGGGTGCCGGGCGGCGCCGTGAGTGCGAGATTCGAGCCCCCCACGAGCCGCACCCGCTCCCAACCCACGAGTGCCAGCGCGGCTCGCCGTGCGGCCTCGGGAGGCAGGCCGCCCGCCCGTCCCGCCGTGCGCCACTGCTCGACGACCGGCGCAATGGTCACATCGAAGGCGCCGTCGCTCGCCTTCGAGACTTCGAGCGATCGCACCAGGCAACTCGCAAGCGTCTCCGAGATGGCGACCGGATCGCCGGGTTGTTCGCGGAGCCGTTGCTCGACGCGCCGCACCTCGCTCGACTCCCGCCAGTCGGAGAGCGCCTGCTCGACGGCTTCGATCTCGTGGAAGGCCGCGATCGCCGCGGCGCGGGCGGTCTCCTCCTCCAAGGCGTAGAGGACGATCCTCGCGGCGCCGCCCATCGCCATGCGGATGTACTCGAAGCGCGTCGGCGAAGGGGCGGCGGGATCCGACGCGGCAGGCTCCAGCGAGGCCGGATCACCAGAGAACCCTGCTTCAGGCGGAGGCGTGGTGCAGGCAGACACGCCGCCAAGCCACGCCAGGCTCGCTACTGCGGCCGCGACCTTCGACCGCGAGATCACGCCTCAGCGGCTCCAGCCCATCGCCTTCATCGCGCCCGGGATGTCGACATGGCACGCGCGGCCGGTGTTCTCGACGTAGTCCTGGTGGTAGTCCTCGGCGGACCAGAAGGTCTCGGCCGGCTCGATGACGGTGACGATCTCTCGTCCCCGCAACCTGCCCGACGCCTGCGCTTCGTCGCGCACCCGCTTCGCGATCGCCAGTTGCGCGTCGCTCGTCGTGAAGATGCCCGAGCGGTACTGCGTGCCGAAGTCGGGGCCCTGTCGATTGAGCGTGGTCGGATCGTGGATGAGGAAGAAGAACTTGACGAGGTCCTCGTAGGAGATCCGCTTGGGATCGAAGACCACCTTGACGCTCTCGGCATGGTTGGTGTCGCCGGCGCAGACCTCCTTGTAGGTCGGCTTCTCGGTGCGGCCGTTCTGGTAGCCGCTGACCGCGTCGATCACGCCGGGGATCTGCGCGTAGGCGTGCTCGACGCCCCAGAAGCATCCGGCGGCGAAGTAGGCGGTGTCCATCGGAGAGGGTCGGCTTTCTGCGGGAAGGTCGCTCCCGCGCTCATGGAAGACCAGCGACGCCGAGTTCAGGCAATGCCGCTCGCCGCTCGGCTTGGGGCCATCGTCGAAGACGTGCCCGAGGTGGGCGTCGCATCGGGCGCACTCGATCTCGATGCGGACCATGCCGTGGCTGCGGTCCTCGATCCGCTTCACGTGCTGCGGATCGAACTCTCGGAAGAAGCTCGGCCAGCCGGTGCCGGAGTTGAACTTGTGGCTCGAGTCGAAGAGCGGCAGGCCGCAGACCACGCAGCAGTAGATCCCGTCCTTCTTGTTGTCGAGGAGGTTGCCGCAGAAGGGGGCTTCGGTGCCGGACTTCTGCGTCACGCGGTACTGCTCGGGGTCGAGCTTCCTGGCGAGTTCCTCGACCCGCTCCTTCGAGTAGGGCGTGATGTCGAAGCCGGACTTCGAGTAGACGACGGCGGTGG
>JBMTTG010000307.1:0-3422 GCA_049449095.1 Phycisphaerales bacterium
CGCTGCTGGCCTCCTGCATCGCCGATGCGCGCGATCCGGCACGAGTGGTCCACTCCTATGCCTCCATGATCCACGCGCGCAGGGTCGCCATCGCCTGCGGACATGCGGCCTGCGCCGATCTCGATCCCCTCCGGCCAGACCTCCTGCCGGAAGTGCCGACGGAGCGAGGTTCGTTCCGCGTCGCTTCGCGCCTCGCTCGACGCCGCAAGCGCCGTCGCGACCTCGAGCGGCTCCGGACCGAGGGACTCCTCGAGCACGCGGAAGGCGAATCCGCACGCTCCACCGAAGTCGGTGATGCGCAGGACCAGTTCGTGCTTGCCCGCCGGGATCTCGAGGTCGATGCGATCCTGATCGAGCGCCGCGCCCCGCGCCGCCGGATTGTCGTGCACGACCTCGCCATCGAGGTAGACCCTCACGCCGTCGTCGCTGCCGAGGCCGAGCTTCACACGACGGGGCTCGGGAGAGGAGACGGTGCGCCGCAGCAGATAGACGCGGTTCGCGCCGCCCGGCAAGGGATGCACCGCGCCATCGACGAACTCCGGCTTCGCCGCCCACGCGAGCTCGGGCTTGGCGAAGGCGGGATCTTCTGCCAGCGGAAGGTCCGATGCGAGTGCCGCCTCGCGGCTCGCGAAGTCCACCGGACCGGCGAGCTCCCAGTTCGACCACGCGATCGGCACGACGCTTCCGTCGGTCGCGGCGACGATTCGGAAGCATCCGATCTGATGCTTCGCATACTGCGACTCGAAGCGCAGCGTCGCCCGGAGATGCGCTCCGGCGACGAGCGGCGACGCGTCGCGCGGCGCGAAGATCGCCGACTGCCCCGTCACGTCGCCGTCGCGGAGCCCAGCCCAGCCGTTGGTGGCGGCGGCGGGACCTTCGACGATTCCGTCGATCGCGTTGGCGATCGGATAGTTGTTCTGCGACCACGTCGCGACCGCGGCGGCGATCGGAAGCGGCACGAACGCCGCAGCGTCCGACGGATCGGCGCCGGGCGGCGCGACCTCGAAGAGGATCTCGCTCAGCACGAAGTTGCCGTTGCCGTCGCCGCCGCCAGGCCCGGACTTGGGCAGCGACTCGTGCTCGATCGCGTCGAGCCGGATCGCCGAGAGCGGCGAGGCAAGATCCGCCGGCAGGGTCGAGGTCCAGACGAAGGCGTCGGTCGCGGGCTCGATCGACTGCGCGAGCATCGTGCCGCCACCGAGGTCGGAGAAGCCCACGCCGCTTCGCGCGACGACCGACTCCGGCACGAGCGGGCGCCATCGCCCGGCGAGCGCCGCGTGGCGTTCCTCGCTCCACGCGAGTTCGAGCGCATCGACCTCGGGGCGCTCGCCATCGCGCTGCTCGCGAAGCGTCCCGATCCGCCCCGCGAGTTCCTCGAGCGCTGCACGCTCGAGCGGCGACGGGACCTTGATGACCGGCGGCGGCGCCTTCGCGTTGCCGTCCATCGCCTTCTCCGCGGTCGAGTTGAAGAACGCGTAGAGGCCGTAGAACTCCGCCTGCGAGAGCGGGTCGTACTTGTGGTCGTGGCACGCGGCGCAGCCGGCGGTCATGCCGAGCCAGATCGTGGCGAAGGTCTCGGTGCGGTCGATCGCGTACTTGACGAGGTACTCCTCGTCGATCGAGCCGCCCTCGGAGGTGGTCACGTGGCAGCGGACGAATCCGCTCGCGACCTGCTGCTCGAGCGTCGCGTCGGGAAGCAGGTCGCCCGCGAGCTGCTCGATCGAGAACTCGTCGAAGGGCTTGTTCTCGTTGAGCGCCGCGACCACCCAGTCGCGGTAGGGCCACATCACCCGCTCGTTGTCGAGATGGAGCCCGTGCGTGTCGCCGTAGCGGGCGGCATCGAGCCACTCGCGGGCCCAGTGCTCGCCGTAGCGCGGGCTCGCGAGCAGTCGATCGACCGCCGCCTCGTAGGCGCGATCGGCGCCCATCCGCGCGACGTCGCGCTCGAAGGCGTCGAGCTCCTCGAGCGACGGCGGAAGCCCGGTCAGGTCGAGCGACGCGCGGCGCAGAAGCGTCGCAGGATCGGCTTGGGGCGATGGCTCGAGCCCCTGCTCGCGCAACGAGGCGACGACGAAGGCGTCGATCGGATGGGCGACCCCGCCCAGGCGCGGCGGCGCGATCTCCCGCGGCGGCAGGTACGACCAGTGCGGTTCGTACTCGGCGCCCTCGGCGATCCACCGCGCGAGGATCGCCTTCTGCGCCTCGGAGAGCGGCTTGTGGATCTCCGCCGGCGGCATGACGAGATCGGGCTCGTCGCTCGCGATGCGATAGAGGATCTCGCTCGCCGCGGGATCGTCGAGATCGATCGCCCGGAAGCCGTCGCGGTCGCGCAGCGCATCCTCGCGCACGTCGAGCCGCAGGTCGGCCTTCCGTGCCGCGGAGTCCGGCCCGTGGCACTGGAAGCAGTGGTCCGAGAGGATCGGACGCACGTCGCGGTTGTAGGAGAGGCGGCTCGGAGCGGGCGAGGCAACGGCCAAGGCGCCGGTCGGCGCCGGTCGAGGCGCGACGGCGGCGACGGCCAGCACCGGGACGAGTGGAAGCGGCGAGAGCAGGGCGAGACGGATCGATCCGCGACGGCGAACGAGTGGCCTCGGATCATGCCGGACTTCGGCGGATCGCTCGCTCATGCGCGCTCCGTGGCGGGTGTTCGGTCAAGGGTCCCGCGGCCCGTTCGGATGCTAACGAACCGCCCCGCCGCGGCGAACCCCATTCAAGGAGGATTCGCGGCAGCGGGGCGCGTCGGAGAACAGGGAGATCTGCGGCTCGGCTCACTCCCCGAGCGGGCGGATCCAGATGTTGCGGAACCGGATGCGATCGCCGTGGTCCTGGATCGAGATCGGCATCTTCGAGGGATGGGCCACGTAGCGAGGCGGCTGCCCCCCGGCAGTCTGTCCGAAGATCTCCGCGTGGTTCTGAACGACCACGCCATTGAAGATCACCGTGCAGAAGGCGGGCGTCTTCACACTGCCGTCGTCGTTGAAGCGCGGCGCGGTGAAGAGGATGTCGAAGGTGTTCCACGCGCCCTTGGGAAGATCCGGCGCCGCCAGCGGCGGATGCTGCCCGTAGATCGAGCCGGCCATGCCGTCGGGATAGGTCGGACGCTCCTCGCGACGAAGGATCTGCACCTCGTACTGCTGCATCAGGTAGACGCCGCTGTTGGCCCCCGCCCCGCCACGGGGCACGAGGTCCTCCGGCACCATCCACTCCAGATGCAGTTGGCAGTCGCCGAAGGCGTCGCGCGTGACGAGGTAGCCGCCGCCGGGAACCGACTCGATCACGCCATCGACGAGGCGCCATCGCGCCTCGCCGCTGCCATCGCTCCACTTCGAGAGATCGGTGCCGTCGAACAGCACGATCGCGTCGGACGGCGCGGTGCCGACGGCGTCCTGCGTCGAGGGTGTCCCCGGCGACACGAGAGGCGG
>JBMTTG010000308.1:0-3371 GCA_049449095.1 Phycisphaerales bacterium
GGGTCGTGCTTGCGAACGGCTCGATCCTGGACACCGATTCGCCCGGCGGGAGCGACCTGCTCTGGGCACTCCGGGGGGGCGGTGGCGGCGCCTTCGGCATCGCGACCGAGTTCCGGTTCGAACCGATCCCTTCGGTCGCCCGCTCGATCGCCTCGGTGCGCTACCGCTGGGCCGACTTCGAGGCGGGACTGCTGGCGTGGCAGGAGAACCTGCTTTCGGCGCTGCCTTGGTGGATCACACCGGTCGCCTCGCTGTCGACGGATCCGAATGGGGACGAACCCATCTTCCGCGTGTCGCTGTCGATTCCCGGCCCGCCCGAGTTCGCGCGAATCCTCGTCGAGCAGTGGGTGCCGCCTGGAGTCGATCCGCTCTCGATCTCCGCGAACGTCCAGGAGCCTCCCTCCTGCTGGTCATCGATCGGCAGCGGCGCAAGCTTCGGCAAGCAGAAGTCCGCGATGCCGCGCGAGCCGATCGCGCCGCCGGCGTTGGCGATCGCCCGACGATGGTTCGAGGAACGACGGCGCGACGACGCGATCCCATCCGAGGAACGAGCCTCGCTGGTTCTGGATGGGTACGGCGGCCGAATCGCCAGCGTCGCGACCGAGACCACCGCATTCGCCCATCGATCCGCCATCGCCAGCCTCCAGTTCATCACCTCGTGGCAGTCCAAGACTCCGCCCGAGACCGTGACCGCGCATCTGGACTGGATCCGCGGGTTCCATTCGGAGATCCGCCCCTGGCTTGGCCGAGGCTGCTACGTCAACTACGCGGACGAGGATCTCGAGGACTGGCCGTGGGCCTACTGGGACTCGAACCTTCCTCGTCTGCAGCAGCTCAAGCGCGAGTTCGATCCCGAGGGCTTCTTCTCGGGCCTGCATACGGTGCCCCTGGCGTGATGGCTCGCGGTCTCTCCGTAGCCCGGAGTCGGACGAACAGTGGCGCACCCGACGCTCAGTTTCGCATCAACGGCACGAAGAGCGTGACCGTCGCAAACGCCAGCTGCATCGCCGCCATCGCGGCGAGCGAGACGAGCCAGAGGGTGCGAGCATCCTTGCCCGCAGACGGTGCGCCAGCCGCGCCCCGCGGCCATGCAAGCGCCGCGAAGATCGCCAGGAACAGCAGCACCGGCGGATCGAAGTAGCGCTGGAAGAGCTGCTTGTTCGCCGCGTGGGCGACCAGGAACGCCGCCATCGCGACGCTTGCGACGATCGCGCCGGCGAGTCGACCTCGTGCCGCGGCGAGCGCGACCAGTTGCACGAGCAGCACCACGCCGATCACGCTTCCGATCGCGAGCACCACCGACACGCCGCCCGGGGCGGGCATCTTCGAGACGAGCGTCCACAGCCAGCCGCCGTTGCGACCAACCTCGAGCCCCGCCTCCGAGTTGCCGGCGATCAGGAAGGCCGCCCACCCGAAGCTCGCGAGCACCACCAACCATCGAGGCACCACGCCTCGATCGCCTCGCGCGACGAAGATCGCCAGCCACAGCGGCGCGCCGTACGCCGCAAACAGCGTCAGGCCGTAGGGCACTGCGGCCGGCTGCACGCTGACCGCGTGGTACTCCTGAAACGACGGCGGCGTGAGCCCGCCCCAGAGCCACGCGAATCCGGCGACCACCGCGACCGCGGGCAGGCATGCCACCGCCGTCGCGAGCAGCATCCGAACCATCCAGCGTCGCGACTCCAGCGCGTCGCCCGTATCCGACGACCTTGCCGCAAGCCATCCGCCGACGGCGATCGGCGCCAGCACCCAGAGGTTGATCTGCCGCACGACGCACGCCGCGGCGGCGAGCAGCCCTCGGCCGGCCAATCGCCTCGGCGTCGCCGATGAGAAGACCGCGCCGAGGATCGCCGCAGCGAGCAGCCAGAGCGACAGGTTGTCGGTCATGAGCCAGATCGCGTTGCCGAGGAGATACGGGCTCAGGCACATCGGCAGCGCGAGCAGCGTGCCCTCGAGCGCGGAGCCTCGCCATCGGGCCAGCCGCCACGCGACCGTGGCCGCGAGCCCGATCGCGGCGAGCGATCCGAGCCACTGCAGCATCGTTTCGCCCGTGCCGAGCACCTGCGCGAACGTCGCGAGCGCGAGATGCAGCCCCGGCCCGGTCGCGGATGGATAGTCCGAGAGGTCGACCGCGGGCCACTGCTCCGCGAAGGTCCGCACCAGCGGAAGATGGAATCGGTCGTGGTCGTAGGACTTCTGGCTGAACCGATCCTGCTCCGCGAGGATCCACGGCCAGGCCAGCAGCGCGACCGCCGCCGCAGCGACGATCGCCGCGACCATCGCGACCCGTCGCGATCCGCGGACTGGAACCTCGTCGGAAGTGCGTTCGCGGGGAGGCGTCATGCGAGGCTTCGGTCGGATCCCGCCCCGCGCCGCGGGACGACGAGCATCCATCGGCCACCTCGGGCGAACCGGACGAGTCGCGGCGTCCGACACCGCCGAGACACGGTTACGATGACCCGCTTCCGACGGCGACGCCGGAAGCCCCGCCGCCCCACTTCGAGGATCGCCATGGTCGCCCCCAAGGACCCCTCCTCCGACGCCCCCGCCCGCCGCACGCTTCGCGTCGCGATCCGACGCCAGGAGACGCCCGGCGCCGATCCGCGCTGGGAGCAGTTCGAGGTCCCGGTCGAGCCCGGCGCGAACCTCATCAGCGTGCTGCAGTCGATCGCCGGCGACCCGAGGACCTCGGGCGGCGAGAGGACCACGCCGATCGCCTACGACTCCGGCTGCCTCGAGGAGGTCTGCGGGTCGTGCACCATGCTCGTCAACGGCAAGGTGCGTCAGGCGTGCTCGTGCCTCGTCGACTCGTTCATCGACGCCGGCGAGACCGTCACCATCGAGCCCATGAGCAAGTTCCCCGTGGTGCGGGATCTCTGCGTCGACCGCGGGCGGCTCTTCGACGGGCTCAAGCGGGTGCAGGCGTGGGTGCCGCTCGACGGGACCTACCACCTCGGCGCCGGGCCGAAGGAGTCGCCGGACGATCAGGAGGTTCGATACGCCCTCTCGACCTGCATGAGCTGCGGCTGCTGCCTCGAGGCGTGCCCGCAGTACAACGTCGAGGCCGACGCGACCAAGTGGGCCACCGAGTTCATCGGCGCCGCGGTCATCAGCCAGGCGAGGCTCTTCAACATGCACGGCACCGGCAAGGTCCTCAAGAACGAGCGGCTCGAGGTGCTCGCCGGCCGCGGCGGCGTCAACGACTGCGGCAACGCCCAGAACTGCGTGCAGGTCTGCCCGAAGGAGATCCCGCTCACCGAGTCGATCGGCGCGGTCGGACGCCAGGCCACCGTGCATGCGGTCAAGAAGTTCTTCAGTGGTCGCTAGGCGACCAAACCTTCCCGGATCCAACGCGCCGCGGGCCCCCGCCC
>JBMTTG010000309.1:0-3370 GCA_049449095.1 Phycisphaerales bacterium
GTCGGCAGGGTCCGGAAGGTACCGCCCCGTACAACGGTCCATCCGGGGAAGCTGTTGATTTTCCCGAAACTCTCGGACGCGTGTGAACATGGGGAAGGTGGGCCCTCCGGACCTGTCTAGGCAGCCCGGGGCGGCGAGCGGACGCGGGTCACGTCACGCCCTGAGGGCTCGCTTCGCTCGGCGGACGGTTGCTTGGACGAGATGGACCCGATGGACGGAATGGACGACCCGCCGTTCCGGATCGCGCGAAGCCCGCCGCTTGATCAACGATAGGAAACTCCGTTGACCGCGGGCCTCTGGCCCGGCGTCCGATTCTCCCCCGAATCGCCCAACCCGCTGGTCCGGAGCGAGTCTCGAAGTAGATTCGGGAAGTCCGCGCGCCGTCGCGTTGCGGCTCGCCGACCTCCTCGAAGCCCACCCCTCCATGCCGCAATCCACTGCTCGCCTCACGTGCTCGCTCGCCCTCTTCCTCGCCGGGCTGTCCGCCTCGCTCGCCTCGGCGGCGACCCGCTACGTCGATGCGAACCTCGCGACCGGCGCGAACGACGGCACCTCGTGGGCCGACGCCTACCGAGGCCCGCAGGCGCTGGCGACGGCGATGAGCGCCGCGGTCTCCGGCGACGAGATCTGGGTCGCGGCCGGCACCTACACCGCCAGTCCGACGAGCCGCACGGCGTCGCACATCCTTCGCAACGGCGTCACCGTCCTCGGCGGGTTCGCCGGCGGCGAGGCCTCCGCCGAAGAGCGCGACGTGCTCGCCAACGAGTGCACGATGAGCGGCGACCTGCTCGGCAACGACACCGCGTCCAACACGAGCCGCACCGACAACTCCTACCACGTGATCACCGTGCTCACCGGCAGCACGGCGGTGCTCGACGGCTTCACGGTGCGGGCGGGCTACGCCAACAGCTCGACGAGCAATCGCGACCGCGGCGCGGGCATCATCTGCCTCTCGAACCACAGCCCGACCCTCCGCAACTGCCGCTTCATCGACAACCGCTGCACGTTCGGCGGCGGTGCGGGCTACGTGAACGGGAGTGCGCCGAAGTTCCTCTTCTGCGACTTCATCGACAACGTGGGCGGCGCGTACGGCGGCGCCTTCGACTGCGCGGGCGCCGGCGCGGTGACCTTCGAGTCCTGCCGCTTCTTCGGCAACACCGCCGCACGGGCGGGCGCGCTCGAGTTCTTCGTGAGCCAGCCGCGGGTCACCAACTGCCTCTTCGTCGGCAACGTCTCGACCGGCTCGGGCGGCGGCGGCGCGATCTGGCTCGGCAACGGTTCGAGCGGCACGCTGCGGAACCTGACCGTGGTCGGCAACACCTCGAGCGTGACCGCCGGCGCGATCTACAACACCGGCGGCACCACCACGATCGCGAACTCGATCGTCTGGGGGAACACCGGACCCGGCACCGTGCAGCAGGACGGGGTGCGATCGGCCGGCGGCACCACGAGCGTGACCTGGTCGTGCATCCAGGGCGGCGCCTCCGGCAGCACCAACTTCGCGGCCGATCCGCTCTTCGCCGACGAGGCGGGCGACGACTATCGCCTCTCGATCGCGAGCCCCTGCATCGACGCGGGCGCGAACGGCAGCGTGCCCTCGGGCGTCACCACCGATCTCGATGGGAACCCTCGGTTCGTCGACGTCCCGGAGGTGCCCGACACCGGCAGCGGCGCGCCGCCGATCGTCGACCTCGGCGCGTACGAGTTCCAGGTGGAGCCGAATCCCTGTCCCGCGGACCTCGACGGCGACGGCGTCGTCGGGCCGAGCGATCTGGCGATCCTGCTTTCGGCGTGGGGCGAGACCGGCGGGAAGTCGGGTCCGCCGCTGGCGGATCTCGACGGCGACGGCGTGGTCGGGGCGGGCGACCTCGCGATCCTGCTCTCGGCGTGGGACGCCTGCGGCTGAGCCGCAAGCGCGGCCTGTCACTCAGCGCGATGCGGCACGGTCGGTGACGACAGCCTGTCGCAGCGGCGCGACGATTCCGTTGCGCATTCCGGCGCGAGCGCTTGCGTGACGGCGCTTCGGAAGTATCGTTCTCTCAGCATCAAGAGAGGGCGTCAGCCCTCGCCAACCTGCCTGCCCGGGCAAGGTGGCGTCCGAGGAAAGGTTCCTCGGGGATGCGGCCGGAAGGCAACGAAGCGGGCTCGCTTCGTTTTTGCCTCGGGTTGGCTCAGGCGTCGCCGCGGCGACCGCTTCGCGCCGATCCGCTCCGCCGGCAATCGTCGGGCGAGCGTGGAGGTTGCCATGGGCAACAACGAAGAGTCGGGGTCGGAGGGGCGTCGTGTCGCCCGAAGCGTTCGACGCGGGATCGAACCGATGTGGGATCCGTCGAAGGCGGCTGCGTTCGCGTTCGAGTGGTGTCGGGAGGGCCAACTCGAGCCGATGCTCGAACAAGTGCAGTCGGAGCAGGGGACGGCGGCCGTCTGGGCGTTCGGCATCGCGTGCCTCGACCCGCTGCGGGGCTTGCATCATCTGCTGCCGAAGCTCATCGACGAGGCCTCGCACGGCTTCACGGATCCAGCACGGCGGCGACGGGTTCGCCATTCGTTCGCCGGGGCGGCCGGCGGTGCCAGCGCCATCGGACTGAAGCACGGTCTGCCCGACGCCGCGGCGTTCCTCGCGGGATTCCATCTGCTCGAGGAGCGTCCGCTCCGAGCCGTGGCCAAGGCGTGCTCCTATGCGAGGCTCGCGGCCGCCTTTCTCGAGCGGAATCGGGTGCTGGAGGCCTTCCCGAGCCGCAGGTCGCTGCGCAAGCACTCGCCGCCGGGCACCGACACGCGACGGCTTCAGGCCGAGGCGCTGTCGCGGCTGATCTCGATCGACCCGCGCACCGCCGAGCACCTGCTCGGTCGGGTCAACCGCGTCGGCGGCGAACGGACGCGCCTCGTCATCGGACACCTCGCCCAGGTCGAGGCCGAGGCGATCGCATGGCTCGATCAGACGACGAGGCTCGAAGCGATGCTCGAGCAGGAAGGGGGCTTCCAGTGAGTTCGATCTGGGATCCACCCGACTCGCCGGAGGAGATCGCACGACAGGCCCGCGAAGCCGAAGAGGCGAGGAAGGCCGCGCATGCTGCGCGGATGCGAGCGCTCTACGCGAAGGCGCTCGGGTGTTCGATGGTGTCGCCAGAGGATGCTGGTTCCGCCGCGGAGTCGAAGGGCGCTGGTCACATCACACCATGAGCGCTCGCTTCGCTCGGCGGGCGGTTGCTTGGACGGAATGGACCCAATGGACCGGATGGACCCGAACCGCGAAGCGCTGCAGGCGCGGCGGGGGGGCCGTGGCAGGTCTTGCTGCGAGCATGGGGCGCGGGTCACGTCACACCGTGAGTGCTCGCTTCGCTCGGCGGGCGGTTGCTTGGACGGAATG
>JBMTTG010000310.1:0-3363 GCA_049449095.1 Phycisphaerales bacterium
TCGGCGGCGCCCGGGAGTCGCGGCGCCTCGGCGAGGCGATTCGCACCATGGCGGGATCGCTCGGCACGATCCTCGGTGCGGTGAAGGGCACGGTGGCGGAGGTGGTCGGCGCGACCGACCTCATGCAGCGCCGTGCCAGCGAGCAACGAGGCTCGGCGCAGTCGGTCGTGGCGAGCGTCGCGGAGGTGACCGCCAGCGCCAACGGCATCGCCGAGAGCGGTGGACGTCTCGCCGGCACGCTCGCCTCGCTGCGCGACGCGAGCACCGGCCTCGGCGAGGCGAGCAGCGCCAGCGTCGAGGGCCTCGCACGGATCGACGACGCGATGCGGTCCTTCGACCAGCGGACCCAGGCGATGCGGCGGCGGCTCGAGGAGATCCAGCTTCGCAGCGAAGCGGTGGAAGGCGTGCTCGCGGCGATGGCGAGGGTCGCCAACCGCACGAACCTGCTCTCGATCAACGCCCAGATCGAGGCGGAGAAGGCCGGCGAGGCCGGACGCGGATTCGCGGTCGTGGCGCGGGAGATCTCCGCGCTCGCCGACGCCGCCGCGTCGAGCGCCCTCGACATCGAGGAGCACGTGCACTCGATGCGGAGCGCCGTCGAGGCGGGTTCGAGCGAGGTCGCGGCCCTCGCGGCCGAAGCGGCGGCGAGCGAGCGCGAGACGAGCCGGCTCGCCGCGGAGATCGCCGCCGCGATGCGCGATCTCGAGGCGCTTGCGCCGAAGGTCTCCGCCGCCTCGGGAGAAGCCGACGGCCAGCAGGCCGGTGCCGCCGAGATCGCGACGGTGCTCGAGTCGCTCGTGCAGAGCGCCCTCGAGCGGCTGAGTCACGCGGAAGAGAGCGACGCGGCCGCGAAGGAGCTGCGCGACCGGGCGACGCGACTCTCCGACGCGGTCAGCCGCTTCCGCCTCTGAACGTCGCCGGCTCTCCTACCGGCAAAGACCCGCCCGCCAGAAGAGGAACGACCACTGGTCGACCGTGTCGCGCAGGCGAAGCGAGAGCGGCTTGCCGCCGCCGTGGCCCGCGTCGCGATCGACCCACAGCAGGATCGGGGCCTCGGCGGGATCGTTGGCGGCCTCGGCCTGCAGGCGCGCGACCATCTTGCGGGCGTGCAGCGGATGCACCCGCGAGTCGTTCTCGCCGGCGGTGACGAGCGTGGCGGGGTACTTCACGCCCTGCCCGATGCGGTGGTACGGCGAGTAGGACTTGAGCCACTCGAACTGCGCGGCGTCCTCGCTCGAGCCGTACTCGGGCACCCAGAACCGCGCCATCAGGAAGCGGTGGTAGCGAAGCATGTCGAGCAGCGGCACGCCGCTGATCGCGCCGGCCCAAAGTTCCGGCCGCTGCGTGATCGCGGCGCCGACGAGCAGCCCGCCGTTCGATCCGCCGCGGACGAGCAGCCGATCGGGCGCCGACCATCCGGAGGAGACGAGCGTCTCGGCGCAGGCGAAGAGATCGTCGAAGACGTTCTGCTTCGACTCGAGCATGCCCGCTCGATGCCAGGACTTCCCGAACTCGCCGCCACCGCGAAGGCCCGCGACCGCATAGACGCCGCCGGCCTCGTACCACGGCCAGTTGGTCGCGATGAAGGCCGGGTCCATGGTGATGTTGAAGCCGCCGTAGGCGTAGAGCAGGCACGGGTTCGTGCCGTCGGGCACGACGCCCTTCTTGTGCACGAGGAACATCGGCACGCGGGTGCCGTCCTTGGAGGTCGCCCAGAGGCGCGAGACCACCACCTCGTTCGGATCGACCGGCACCGGCGGCGACGCCCACTCCTCGAGCGAGCCGCCCTTCGCGAAGTCGCACCGATAGATGGTGCGAGGTCGGTTGTAGCTCGTGAAGGAGACGAAGCCGCTCGCAAGATCGGGATCGGTGCCCACCGAGGCCGAGCCGAGTCCCGGAAGCTCGACCGCGCCGAGCCGCGAGCCCGACAGGTCGTATCGTTCGATCGAACTGACCGCGACCTCGCTCCACGTCGCGACGAGCACGCCGCGTGCGAGCGAGACGCCGTCGAGCACCGCCTCTTCACGCTGCGCGACGATCTCCCGCGCCGCGTCGAGCGTGGGTCGATTCAGATCGATCGCGAGAAGCCTCCCGTTGGGGGCCTCGAAGGTCGTCTGCACGAACATGGTGTCGCCGACGATGCCGACGGGGGAGAAGCGGCCGTCGAGTCCTTGGGCGATCGCGATCGGCGCGATCTCGCCGGTCGTCTCCCACGCGACCGCGTCGGCGACGGAGAGGTCGCTCGCCTGCCAGCCGCGGCTCTCGCCCATCACGAACCAGCGGCCGTCCTGCGAGATCGCCGCATAGGGCACGCGGCTCGGCTCCCGCTGCCGCAGGATCACCGGATCGTGCCGCACGCTGCGGCCGATCTCATGCACGCGGTACTGCCGCGAGTAGGCGTCGCTCGGATCGGCGAGCTGGCCGTAGACGAAGCGCCGGCCATCGGGGAACCACGACGGCGAGGTGACCTTGCCGGCGATCTCGTCGGCGAGGAAGGTGCCGTCGGCGACGTGCATCAGGTGCAGCACCGGCATCTCGTCGCCGGCGCGGGAGAGGCCGACCGCGACGATCGTGCCGTCGGGGCTCGGGCTGTACCAGTCCATCGAGGTGAGGCCGCTCGCGTCGAGGGCCTTGGGGTCGAGCAGCACCCGCTCCGCGCCGTCGCGATCGCGCACGCGAAGCACCGGCTGATCCTGATCGCCGTCGCGCTGCGTCCAGAAGAGACGGCCCTGGCGTTCGCGCGGCATGCCGACCGCGCCGATCTCGAGGAGCGGCCGCATCGCGCGCTCGAGCTGCTCGCGGCAGGCAAGCCCTTCGAGCACGTCGCGGGTGAAGTCGTTCTGCGCGGTGGTCCACGCCTCGACCTCGGCGCTCTCCTTCTCGAGCGGCTCGAGCCAGCGGTAGGGATCGGGAATCGACTCGCCGTGGAAGGTCTCCTCGACGATCTCGATTCGGGTGGGGGGGTAGTCGGTGGCGGCCTGCGCGAGCGAGGCGGTCAGCAGGCTGGAGAGGGACGCGGCGGCGAGAAGTCGGTGGAGGTGCATGGACGGCATCCTCGCGAGGTTGGTGCGACCGGTCCAGTGGCCCGCTTCGGGCTGCGCCCGAAGCGAGAGGAGGAGAAAGGAGAAGAGGAGAAGAGGAGACGAACCTCGGAAAAGCCATCCGTTGCCGCTGGCAGCGCTTCGCCCTCCGAGTCCATTGCGCTTCGGGCTGCGCCCGAAGCGAGAGGAGGAGAAAGGAGAAGAGGAGAAGAGGAGACGGACCTCGGCAAAGCCATCCGTTGCCGCTGGCAGCGCTTCGCCCTCCGAGTCCATTCCGTCCATCAAGTCCATTCCGTCCATGTGACCGCCCGCCGAGCGAAGC
>JBMTTG010000311.1:0-3354 GCA_049449095.1 Phycisphaerales bacterium
GAAGAGGAGAAAGGAGAGAGGAGACGGTCACGCCTTCCGCACCAGGTGCAGCGCTTCGCCCTCCGGGTCGATCAAGTCCATCCTGTCCATCCCGTCCATGTGACCGCCCGCCGAGCGAAGCGAGCGCCCACCGCGTGATGTGGCCCGCGTCCCCCTCACCACCCGGCGAAGTCTCGACTTCGTCCGATCACGCATGCCGCGACCTCTACACTCGCCGCGTGGACGAACACGCGATTCTCGAAGGACTCACCGACGCGCAGCGCGAGGCTGCGACGCACCTCGACGGCCCGGCGCTCGTGCTCGCCGGCCCCGGCTCCGGCAAGACCCGAGTCATCACCCGCCGCATCGCCTGGCTGGTTTCCCAAGGCATTCCGCCGTGGCAGATCCTGGCGGTCACCTTCACCAACAAGGCCGCCGCGGAGATGCGGCGCCGTGTCGAGAGCCTGCTTCCGCCCGACACCCCGGGACGCCGCGGGCTCGTCGTCACCACCTTCCACAGCTTCGCGGCTCGGTTCCTTCGCGAACATGCGCTGGCGGCGGGGCTCGACCCTTCCTTTGCGATCTT
Source organism: Phycisphaerales bacterium (assembly GCA_049449095.1). Taxonomy (GTDB): domain Bacteria; phylum Planctomycetota; class Phycisphaerae; order Phycisphaerales; family SM1A02; genus VGXO01. The sequence continues at coordinate 566 of JBMTTG010000311.1, forward strand.
CGACTCCGGCGATCAGCGCGACGTCCTCAAGAAGGCGATCGCCGCCGCCGACTGCTCGACCCAGCAGTGGGCGCCCGCCGCGGTGTCGGGCCTCATCAGCGAGCGGAAGAACGCGCTGCTCACCGTCGAGGCGTGGGCGACCTCCGCCGTCGACTGGCGGGAGCGCACGCTGCTTCGCATCTGGCGGGCGTACGAAGCTGGACTGCGCCGCAGCAACGCCCTCGACTTCGACGACCTGCTCCTCCGCACCGCGCTGCTCCTCAAGCAGGACGAGTCGGTCCGTCTCGCCTCGCGGGATCGCTTCCGCTACCTGCTGATCGACGAGTACCAGGACACCAACCACGCCCAGTTCACGATCGCCAACGCGATCGCCGGCGAGGCGGGCAACCTCTTCACGGTGGGCGATCCGGACCAGTCGATCTACGGCTGGCGCGGGGCGGACCTCTCGAACATCCTCGAGTTCGAGCGTCAGTACCCGCGGGCGCGGGTGATCCCGCTCGGCCAGAACTTCCGCAGCACGCGTCGCATCGTCGACGCCGCGGCGGGGCTCATCGCCCACAACGCCCGCCGCAAGGAGAAGCGGATCTTCAGCGAACTCGCCGAAGGCGAGCCGGTGAAGGTCGTCCGCTGCATGGACGAACAGCACGAGGCGCAGACCGTCGCCTCCGCGATCGAGCAGGCGTCCCTCGACGGCATCCCCTTCCGCGAGATGGCGATCCTCTACCGCGTGAACGCCCTGAGCCGCGTGCTCGAGGAGGTCCTTCGGCGGCGCGGCATTCCCTACGTCATCGCCCGCGGCACCGCGTTCTACGAGCGCAAGGAGATCAAGGACGCGCTCTCCTACCTGCGGATCGTCGCGAACCCCGCCGACGAGGTCTCGCTGCGGCGGATCGTGAACGTTCCCACGCGCGGCCTTGGCGACACCACGCTCAAGCGGGTGGAGGCGTGGGCGATCGACGCGCCGGCGAACCTCTTCGAGGCCCTCGAGCGGACGAGCGAGATCGAAGGCGTGTCGCCGCGGGCGGCGACCGCGGCGCAGAAGTTCACGCGGCAGGTGCGGGCCTGGCAGGCGATGGCGGCGAACCAGACTCCCGAACTGCTCGGCGATCTCGTCTCGACGGTCCTTCGCGAGAGCGGCCTCGAGGCGAAGCTCGCCGCGGGCGACGAGGAGGAGGCCCTGCAACGCAAGGCGAACCTCGCGGAACTCGTGAGTGCCGCGTCGGAGTGGTCGATGCCCGAGGACGATTCGCCGGGAGCGCCGACGGATCCCTCCTTGCTCGATGCGCTCCGCGCGTGGCTCGAGTCGGTGGCGCTCGTGAGCGATGCCGACGCGATCGACCCCGACCGCGGCTCCGTCACGCTGCTCACCCTTCATGCGGCCAAGGGGCTCGAGTTCCCGTTCGTCGCGATGGTCGGGCTCGAGAACGGCCTGCTGCCGCACCAGCGGGCGGAGTCGAGCGACGAGGAGCTCGAGGAGGAGCGGCGGCTCTGCTTCGTCGGCATCACCCGCGCCGAGCGCCGGATCATGCTCACCTCCGCGGGCTGCCGCACGATCCGCGGCATCACGCAGTCGACCGTCGAGAGCCGGTTCGTCTCGGAGATCCCCGCGGAACTCGTCGAACGGTCGGGCCTCGGCGCCGGTCGCGAGCGGGCGCCGTGGGAGCGTGGCTCCGCTCGGTCCTCGCCGTCCCAGCGCGACGACTTCGACGGGCCGCGGATCGAGTACGTCGAGGAGGCCTCGCGGGGCGGCGGCGGGCTCGCCTCGCGCTTCCCGGTCGGGAGCCTCGTGCGGCACGCGAAGTTCGGCGTGGGCCGCATCGCCGCGGTGCTGCCGCGGGGCCGCGCCACGAGCGTGCGGGTCGACTTCCGCCATCTCGGCGCGAAGACCCTCGTGCTCGAGTACGCGAACCTCGAGCGGATCCTCGACTGACGCGGCAGGGGTTTCTCCGCCGGCGCCGCCCGTCCCGCCGATAAGTCGGGTCCTTTGCCGAACGACTCCCGACCGTGACCAGTCGCAGCCTGCTCGTCATCCTCGTCGTCCTCGTGGCGGTCGCCACCGGCAGTTCGCTGCTGCTCGCCGGCGTGCGCTCGACGCGGAAGGCGGTGCTCGCGGAGATCGAGCAGCAGGCGCGATCGCTCGCGGCCTCGGCGGCGGCGGTGGTCGATCCGGAACTCAACGACCGGGCCCGCGCGGGCGGCTCGCTCGACACGCCGGCCTACCGCGAACTCGAGACGCGGCTCCAGCGGATTCGCGACGACTGGCGGGAATCGGGCATCGAGGTCAAGTACGTCTTCACCCTCGTGCCGGACGCCTCGGCGGAGAGCGGCTTCGTCTACGTGATCGACGCGGAGGAGATCCTCGACGAGAAGGCCTCCGTCGGCGAGGCCTTCGAGGTGAACGCGGTCGAGGGGCGCGACGCCGCGAGGTTCGAGCCGACCGGACCGATCTCGATCTTCTACAGCGACAGCTACGGCTCCTTCCTGTCGGGCTTCTTTCCGCAGTTCGACGCGGCGGGGCGCCTCCGCTTCGTGGCGGGCGTCGATCTGCTCGTCGATTCGGTCGAAGCCACCGAGTCGGAACTGCTCTGGAGCGGCGTGCGCTGGGCGACCGCGGCCACCGCGTTCTGGGCGATCGTGGGCTGGTGGCTCGCGAGCCGCTACGCCCGGCCGCTGCAGGCGCTCGAGGCGGCTGCGACGCGACTTGCCGCGGGCGATCTCGCCACCGCGATCCCGGTCGGCGGCGCCCGGGAGTCGCGGCGCCTCGGCGAGGCGATTCGCACCATGGCGGG
>JBMTTG010000312.1:0-3353 GCA_049449095.1 Phycisphaerales bacterium
GTACGCCATCACCTCGCCCCACCACGGCTCGTGCGCGCCGACCGGCCAGTCGTTGTGACCGCGGCCGGGGAACCACCAGCATCGCTTGGGCTCCGGGATCGCCTCGAACAGTCGCTCGCTGTGGTGGGTGGGAATGACCTCGTCCTCCTCGGCGATGCAGATCGCCACCGGCGCGTCGATCGCCGCGAGGTTCGCGATCGTGTCGTAACGATCCCGAAGGATCAGCCGCACCGGGAGGAACGGCACCTTCTCTTGCGCGAGGCTGGGCAGGTCCGCCCACGGCGTCATCAGCAGCACGCCGCGAAGCGGCACGTCGGTTCGCGCCGCCGCCGCCGCCGCGACCCCCGCCCCGAGCGACTCGCCGGCCAACACGATGGGATCCCCGAACTGTTCATGGGCAAGCCGCAGCGACTCGATCGCGTCGGGCACCATCGACCGCTCGCCGACCGCGCCGCTCCGCGCGCCGTAGCCCGGATACTCCGCAAGGATGGTCCGCCAACCGAGGCGACCGAGCGCTTCCGCCCAGTGCCTGCGATGCAGCGCATAGCCCGCGTTGCCATGAAAGAGGACGACCGTGCCGACCGCCGTGCCGTCCTGAGGCTCCACCACGAACCCGCGATGCGCCTCGCCCGAGTTCGGCCACGGGCGTGCACCCGCAGCCTTCGCCTCGACCTCGATCGAGTCGAGTCCGGCACGCGTCGGGAAGTAGAGCAGGTGATCCTGAAACATCGCGCATCCGGCCAGGACGATGACGAAGCCCGCCGTCGGCACCGCGAGCAGGCGAGCAAGACGCTGGAGCGAGCCTCTCGGTCCCCCTATCGCCATCGCTCCTTCTCCAAGTCGACCACGCGAAGAGTCTCGCAGGCAAGGCGCGAATGATCGGCCGCGGCGACCTCGCTTGACTCGACCACAGCCATGAATACAGTGTACATATGAAGTTCGAGTGGGATCCGGCGAAGGCTGCCGCGAACCTCCGGAAGCACAAGGTCTCCTTCGTGGAGGCCCAGTCGGTCTTCTACGACGACTTCGCTGTCCAGTTCTTCGACGACGGGCACTCCGACGACGAGGAACGCTTCATCATGCTGGGCATGAGCTACGTGGCACGGCTCCTTGTCGTCGTCCACTGCGAACGGTCCAGAGGGCCGGTCATTCGCATCATCTCCGCCCGGCGGGCCACTCGCTCCGAGGCGAAGCACTATCACCAGGAATCGACATGAAGACTGAGTACGACTTCTCGAAGATGAGGTCTCGCCGGAACCCGTATGCGTCCCTGCTCAAGAAGCCGGTGACCATGCGGCTCTCCGAAGACGTGATCGCCTACTTCAAGGCCATGGCGTCGGAGGCAGGCGTTCCCTATCAGAGCCTGATCAATCTCTACCTCCGCGACTGCCTCGCGCAGAATCGACGCATCGAGATCCGCTGGCCGAGCGCACGCTGACCCGGATCCGATCCCGCCGCCACCACCGCCCGCCCCGTGATCGCTGCGAGCGGGGCCCGCCACGATCACCCCTTCCGTCGCTCGACCCATCCCTCCGCCAGCCGCCAGCAGCGGTGGATCTTCCGGTTGCGGAAGTCCTCCGGCACGGAGCGATGGCTGATCTCCTGACACCCGAAGCCGCTCGGCACCGCCTCGGGCACCATCTCGAAGCTGCGCGAGTTCGTGGAGAAGAAGACCTCGCCCTTCGGCGCCACGAACCGCGCGATCCAGGCCAACAGCTGCGGATGGTCGCGATCGATCGAGAACGACTCCGCCTTCATCCGCTTCGAGTTCGAGAAGGTCGGCGGATCGCAGACCACGAGGTCGTATCGCTCCGATTCCGACGACGGCCCCGCCTCGAGCCACTGCAGGCAGTCGGCGTGGACGGCCCGGTGATCCGCGTCGAGCGCGAAGCCGTTGAGGCCGAGATTCCGCGCGTACCACTCGAGGTAGGTCTTCGACATGTCGACGGTGGTCGTCGCCACGGCCCCGCCCGCGCGGGCATGCACGCTGAACGCGCCGGTGTACGCGAAGAGATTCAGGATCCGCTTGCCCTGCGATCGCTGCTGCACGGAGAGCCGCGTGGGGCGATGGTCGAGGAACAGGCCCACGTCGAGGTAGTCCGTGAGATTCACCTCGAACTTCAGGCCGTGCTCGGCGATCACCTTGGTGCGGCCCGCATCGCCCACCCGCTCGTACTGCTCGCGGCCGCCGTCGTCGGCCACCTGCCGACCGCGATGCTTCACGAACAGCCGCTCCCGCGGGATGTCGAGCCCCGCGAGGATCTCCGCCTCGCTGTCGAGCCGATGCGACCGCTCCTGCTCGGGGGTCTCGTCCTTCTTGCGGCGAAAGAGCCAGGCAACCGCATCGCCGGCGCGAGCGAGATCGACCGGCTCGCCGGTCGACGGATCGAGGTCGGCGTACCAGTCGACGATCGCCGGGTACTCCGGCACATCGCGCTCGTAGAGGCGGAAGCAGGAGATCCCCTGCCGACGCCCCCACTTCGCGAGATGACGCATCCGATTCGCAAGCCGCTCGCCGAGCATGGGGCGGAAGGGTAGCGGGATGGATGGTCGACGATCGGGGTCATCGCCGCATCGTGCATGGAATTCCCCAGCACACCGCGAGCATGGTCGTGAGTACGAGTACCTTCGACGGCTGCTCGCGATCAACCGCGACCTCATCTTCCGACAGGAACTTCTCCATGACCCGCCCTGGCCTCTCCCACGTCGTCGCCGGCCTTTCCGGCGCCCTGCTCGTCGTGCTGCTCGGCTTCACGAGCAGGCCGCAGGCTCCAGCCGCGCCTCAGGCTCCACCGTCGAGCAGCGACGAGGTCGTGCGCCTGCTCCGATCGATCGATCAGAAGCTCGACTCCCGCCTCGTCGAGAATCCGGTCACCGTCGGGCAGGCGGTGCACCGCGTCGGGTTCATCGCCGAGAACCTCGGCAAGGACATGACCCAGCTCCTCGCCGACACCCGCAAGATCGTCTCGGACGTCTCGACCATCAAGAGCCGCGTGCGGAACTGAGACGCGTGCGCCGGTGGACGGACCGCCCGCGATCATCGACTGCGGCATCGCGCCTTCGGCCACCCGATCACGTGGGTTCCAGGCTCGTAGACTTCGTGCGTCATGGACGGAGACACGCTCGCCTGCTTCATCTCAGACTCGGCGCCGGCGGATCGCCTATCTGCACTCGAATCGCTCCTCCACGAGGATGATCTGCGCTTCGATGAACAAGGCCCCGGCGCGCCTCGGATGCGCACGCATCCACTCGGGTGCGACGTGCTCGTCGACGCCTCGTGGCGCGAGCATTCGACTCCCGGATCGAAGTCGAGCCACGGCCCACGATCGTGGACGGTCCGACGTACTTTCGTC
>JBMTTG010000313.1:0-3351 GCA_049449095.1 Phycisphaerales bacterium
TCCGGTTCGCCTTTGCCGGCGACGGCGGCTTGCGCACCCGCCGCGCAGCGCCGCCATCGTCGCACGAGTCCTCCTCGCTGGTGGAGGCGATCGCGCTGGGCAACCGCGACGCCGCCGATCGCGGCACCGCGATTCACGCGCTCTTCGAGACGATCGGATTCCTCGAGGATGGGGTGCCCGACGACGAGGATCTCGATCGGGCGATCCGCCGGGCGTTGCCGCGGCGAGAGGCTGCGTGGCGAGCCGATCGCCTGGCCGAGTTCCGGGAGATGCGCGCGCAGCCGGCGATCGCCAAGGCGCTCGAGCACCCACCGGACGGATCCGCCCGCGTCTGGCGCGAGCGGCGCTTCGTCTCGGTCGACGGCGGGGCGGTGCGGCAGGGGATCATCGATCGGCTCGTGGTGGTGGGGGAGCCGGGCGACTGGCGTCGAGCCGACATCCTCGACTTCAAGACCGATGGATTCGGGGAGGAGCCGCCCGGCGAGGAGGCGCTCGATGCCAAGGCTGACTTCTACCGCGGGCAGCTGCAGAGCTATCGCGGCGAGATCGCCCGGCAGTTCCGGCTGGATCCGGCGTCGATCTCGATGCGGCTGGCGTTCGTGAGCGCGGGCGTGGTGGCCGAGGTCTGAGTTCGGTCGGGTGAGATCCGCGGGGGCGAGGAGTCGGATCCCTCCTGAACGGACGCTCGATCCGGGAGTCTCGGCCTCTCCGCCCCCCGACTACACTGCCCCCTTCGCGCTCCCCGGCCGAACGGCCCCCGCCTCCCGGACCCCCGCCGACGCCATGCCCACCCTGACCATCAACGGCAAGGAAGTGCCGTTCAGCCCCGGCCAGAGCATCCTCCAGGCCGCCCTCGACGCCGAGTTCGAGATCCCGCACTACTGCTACCACCCCGGCCTCTCGGTGGTGGCGAGTTGCCGCATCTGCCTCGCGGAGGTCTGGCAGAAGAACGCCAAGACCGGCGAGCTGCAGCAGATCCCGAAGCTCGTGCCGACCTGCCAGCAGCCGGCGGCGGAGGGCATGGTGGTCCACACCGACAGCCCCAAGTCGATCGCCAACCAGAAGGCGGTCATGGAGTACCTGCTGATCAACCACCCGGTCGACTGCCCGGTGTGCGACAAGGCCGGCGAGTGCCACCTGCAGGACTACTCCTACCAGTACGGGCGTGGTCAGAGCCGCTTCGAAGAGAGCAAGATCAAGCAGCCCAAGAAGGATGTCGGTCCGCACATCCTGCTCTACTCCGACCGCTGCATCATGTGCACGCGCTGCGTGCGGTTCACCCGCGAGGTGACCGGCACCGCGGAACTGATCGTCGACGGCCGCGGCGCGATGGAGCAGATCGACGTCTTCCCCGGGCGTGCCCTCGACAACGAACTCTCCGGCAACGTGGCGGACATCTGCCCGGTGGGAGCGCTCCTCGACAAGGACTTCCTCTTCCAGCAGCGGGTGTGGTTCCTCGAGAAGACGCCGTCGATCGACGGCCTCACCGCGAGCGGCGACAACCTCTGGATCGAGCACCACGACGATCAGGTCTACCGGCTGAAGCCGCGCACGAACCTCGAGGTCAACAAGTGGTGGATCACCGACGAGGTGCGCTACGGCTGGAAGTTCGTGCATCGCGAGGATCGGCTGACGCTTCCACGCGTGCAGGGCATGGATCCCTTCGAGCCCGAGGCGGCGGCCGGGGCCTACGCGGCGGCGTACCGGACCACCAACGGCCTGCTCGCCGAAGCGGTCGCCGAGAAGGGCGAGGGTTCGACCGGACTGCTCGTCAGCCCCATGCTCTCCTGCGAGGACGCCTACCTGCTCGCGACCTGGATCCGCTCGATCGACGCGAAGGCGGTGCTCGCGGTCGGGCCGGTTCCGCGGCATGGCGAGGACAAGACCTTCCCGGGCGGCTACACGGTGAGCGCCGAGAAGGCCCCCAATGCCCGCGGCGTGAAGATGGTGCTCGAGGCGCTCGGCGGAACGGTGCTCGACGCGGCGGGCTTCGCGGCGAAGGCGTCCTCGCTCGCCGCCGCAGTCCTGACCGGCAACTACCCGAGCGAGTGGGTGACTCCCGATCTGGCGAAGGCGCTCGCCTCGACGAAGTTCATCCTGATCGACACGCTGCCCAATGCGCTCGTCGAGTCGGCGGCGGTCGTGCTTCCCGGCGCGACGTGGGTCGAGAAGGCCGGCAGCTTCATGAACGCGAAGGGAAGGCTCCAGAGCTTCCAGCGGGCCTTCCATCCGGTCGACTTCGCCAAGAGCGAGGCGCAGCTCGCGCTCGACCTGATCGGCGACCGCGAGGCGAAGGCTCCCGGTGTCTACGACGACGCCGCGGTCCGTGCGGAGATGGCCCGCAAGCCCGGCCTCACCGGGATGGCGGACGCGATCTTCCACCCCGAGGCCGAGGCCGCGGTCGAACCCGACATGGTGTTCGTCGAACTCTGAGTCGGGGGGATCGGTCCGTGTGAATTCGGCGCCGATCGCGGATCGCGCGCCGATATCCCCGGGCGATGGACCGTCGTGCGCCCCTCTTCCGCTTCGATCCCGGCTGGCTGTGGATCGCCGCCGGGCTGGTGATCGTCTTCGTGGCGACGGTGGTGCCTGCGCAGCGGGCGCTTGAGCAGGATCGGGCGGATCTCCGGCAGCTGCAGGCCGCGGAGCGACGCGTCTACCGGCTGCTCGAGGCCCACGACCGCTTCCTGGCCGACCTGCGGGATGGCAACGAGTCGCTGCTGCGGCGGTTGGCGGCAGCGAACCTCAACCGGATGCCCATCGGAGACGAGGCGGTGCTGCTGGCCGACTCGATCGATCGGCATCCGATCGCGTGGATCGAGGCGTCGGTTCCGATCGAGACGGAGTTGGAGCCGGTCGGCGGTCGAAGCCTGCTGGAGCTGCTGGTGACGGGAAGCGGGGGCCTCTGGATGACCGGGGCCGGCATCCTGTGCCTCTTCGTGGGCTTGATGCTGGGCCCCGGGCCGCTTCGCGCCCGCTCGAGCGAGACGTCGGGCGAGGGCGAGGAGACCGCGAGCGACGAGATCGGCCGCGAGTTCGCCTCCGATGCGAGCGAGCCGGTCCGCCTCGAGTCGGAGCGACTTCGCTGGGCGCCGTCGGCCGCCGCCGCCGTTGCCGCGGCAGGGACGTCGGTTGGTGAGGACGAGGAGGTCACCGTCGGCCCGATGCTGTGGGAGGACCACGCCTCTTCCCGCGAGGCGGGGGTCGACGAGGACGCCGAGCTTGAGGACGAGGTTGAGGAAGAGGTCGAGCTCGAGGCCGACGAGGACGCCGAACTCGAGGACGTGGCCGACGAGGACGCCGAGCTCGAGGATGAGGTCGAGGAGGAGGAGGTCGAGGCCGAGGACGATG
>JBMTTG010000314.1:0-3314 GCA_049449095.1 Phycisphaerales bacterium
CCTCGCTCGCTACCTTCCGCCCATGCCACATCCACTCGCTCACCGGCGTGTGCCCACCGGAGCCAGGCTCACGGTGCTGCTGGCGGCCCTGCATGCCTGCCTGCCCATCGCGTGCGCGGTCCGTCCGCCAGCCACGGTTCCCACGGTCGAGGCCTACGGCGCCGAGGGTCGCGGGCCGACTCGCAGCGATCTCGAGGCGCTCGCGGCGAACACGAATGAAGGCCTCGTGATCCGATACGCGGCGGGGGATCGGATCGCGGTGTCGCTCTCGGTCGAGGGAAGCGTGGTCGCCGTCGAGGAGCCGAGCGAGATCGTGGTGACCGTCAAGCAGCCGATCGAAGTCTGGTTCGGTCCGCGCGGCGTGCAGGTGCGCGTCGACGGTGATTCGTGGCGGCCGCTGCTCGACGCGATCGACGGCGAGTTCGCGCTCTCCACCGGCTTTTCTTCGGAGGACGCGGTGAATCGAGCCACGATCTCGATTCGCGCCGAGCCTCGTCGCTGATCGACCCGCGCCCGCTGAACGAACCGATCGCGAACGCAAAGCGGGGGGAGTGGGAGAACTCCCCATGCCGGTGCCGACGAGCGCTGCGACCATTCGTCGATCGAGATGAACAGTCTCGCCTCGACCGGCGAACCACTCGCTCGAGATCACCGCCGACCTGCCGCGCGACGTCATCGCCCGAGACTTCTCTCCGGCCTTGCGATGCGTGGCGGCGACGCCCCCGGAGGTGCCCGATGCACGCACCGCTGCGATCGAGGTCCGACGCCGTCCTGCCGTCGTCCGAGTCGACTCGACGAAGCCGATTCGTCGCGGCGACGAGCACCGCTGCGACGATCCTTTTCGGCGCGACTGCTTCCGCCTCCTGTCCCGGCGACCTCGATCACTCGGGGGTGATCGATGGCGGCGATCTGGGAATGGCGCTTCTGGCGTGGGGCACGGACGATCCCGCAGCGGATCTCGACGGCGATGGCGTGGTCGGCGGTTCCGACTTCGGTCTGCTGCTGATCGCGTGGGGGCCATGTCCCTGCGACGAGGCGATCGAACTCGAGCCGCTGCACGACGAGAGCACCCCGCAGGAGCCGGAGATCCTCTTCGAGACCGCCGACGCGCTGGTCACCCGCCTCGCCGATCGGGCCCGCGATCGTCATGCCCGCGAGGACGTCGTGAACGGCGTGGTCTTCCGCAAGTACGACCACTGGCTGCCCTTCTACTGGGAGCAGCGCATCGCCGAGATCGAGATCGTCGACCGCGTCGCTCGCGGCGGCGTCGGCGTCACCTTCAACTTCATGACCCACGACCGCCTCGACCCGGCGGAGTTTCGGACGTTCTTCGCCGACACCGATTCGGTGGCGCTCTACCACAACAACATGTCCGACCTTCCGGGTCAGGGCGTCTCGCTGGTGGCCGAGGTGCCCTCGACGCGGTACCCCGGCGAGACCGAGTACCACTACACCGCAACCGTCGAGCGACGCTTTCCCGATCAGGCGATGCTCGCCGTCGGCGACCGCATCGAGGTCGAACTCAGTCAGTTCCTGCTCGCGCCCCGAAACGGACGCAGCAACTACTACGGCACCGCCTTCCTCTATGTGGTCGGCGAGGGCGTGGTCCCGTGGTACGCCAAGCACAAGGAGGAAGCGACGACGCCCGAGGCGTACGCGAACGCCTCGTTCGACTCGTATCCGGTGCCGGAACACGCGCGCCTCGGCGGCCTGACGACGCTGCCATACCAGTACTCGAACGAACCGCGGCATCGCTTCAAGCAGCTCGCAGGCAACATCTCGCCCGCCAGCGGGCACGAGTTCGTGCTCGGCCGACGCCTGCACCACACCGACTTCCGCACCGGCGGGCACTCCGAGCCCGGCAACCCCGCGCTCGACGAACTCGCGGGCCTCGCGGGCCCGACCTTCGTCAACACCAGTTGCGTGGCGTGCCACGTCGAGAACGGCCGATCGCTGCCGCCTGAGGTGGGTCAACCGCTCGATCGAGCGGTGGTGCGGGTCGCCGCCGATGCGAGCGGCACGCCTCATCCGCTGTGGGGCGAAGAGCTTCAATACCACTCGGTCGAAGGCGGTGAACTTCTCCTGGTCGAGGCCGAGAGTTTCACGGCGATGAGCGGCGTGCAGACCGAGGCGTGCGCCGATGTCGGCGGCGGACTGAACGTCGGCTTCATCGATGCGGGCGACTGGATGGCCTACGGCAACGCGCCGGTGACGATCGCCGAAGGCGGTCCCCATGTCGTCGAGTTCCGCGTGGCGAGCGCCGTGGGCGGCGGCTCGATCCGCTTCGAGGAGATGGGCGGCGGCACCCTGCACGCGACCGTCGCGGTGCCGAACACCGGGGGCTGGCAGACCTGGCAGACGATCTCGGCGACGGTCGACCTTGCCGCCGGCGAGCACCGCTTCGGCCTGAACGCGGCCGCGGGCGGCTGGAACCTCAACTGGTTCCGCGTGCGTTCGGCCGGAAGCGACACGGCGAGCGAACCCACGCCGATCCTTGCAGGCTGGGAAGAGATTCCCGGCACCTACGCCGACGGCACGCCCTACTCGTTGCGTCGGCCCATCTACGGATTCGAGGGCGAGACGCCGGAATTCTTCTCGGTGCGCATGGCCCCGCCGCTGATCGGACTCGGCCTGCTCGAAGCGGTCGACGAGCAGACCGTGCTTGAACTCGCCGACGAGTGCGACCTCGACGGCGACGGCATCTCCGGCCGCGTGCGCACCGTCGAGAGCCCGCTCGTCGCGACCGCGCAGCGGCTCGGCCGCTTCACCTTCAAGAGCGGTCGCGATTCGATTCGTCATCAGATCGCCTACGCCCTCAATCGCGACATGGGCGTGACCACCACGCTCGAGCCGATGCTCGATGGCGCGACCTCGCCCGAGGCGCCCGAACTCGACGATGAGTCGCTCGATCGCATGACGCGGTACGTCGCGCTGCTCGGCGTCGGTGCGAGGCGCGGTCTGACCGATCCGGTCGCGCTGCACGGCGAGACGCTGTTCGCGGCGGCGAACTGCTCGGCGTGCCACGTGCCCGAACTCTCGACCGGATCGCATCACCCCTACGCGGAACTGCGCAACCAGACCATTCGGCCGTTCACCGATCTCCTGCTGCACGATCTCGGCCCCGGTCTCGCCGACCCGATGGCGGAGGATGGAGTCCTCGGGTCGGAGTGGCGCACCGCGCCGCTGTGGAACATCGGCTTGACCGAAGGCGTCGCCGACGGCGAGGCGTATCTGCACGACGGCCGCGCGCGATCGCTCGAGGAGGCGATCCTCTGGCACGGCGGCGAGGCGGAGGCGTCGAAGGAGTCGTTCCG
>JBMTTG010000315.1:0-3313 GCA_049449095.1 Phycisphaerales bacterium
TCCGCGACGACCTCGCGCAGGGCATGAGCCCGCGCTGGCTGCAGGTCGTCACCGAGTGGCGCGGCCGCGGCGGCATCCGCTCGCGGATCGTCGCCACCGCCGGCGACGTGCCGGAGTGCTGGCGCCGCGGGTGAATCGTGGGTCGCTCCGCAAGAATCGCCGGCCTTCCGCTCACCCCCCGATGAACGAGAAGGTCGGACCGCGTGCGCCGCTGCCCCGCGGCCACTCGATGCGCGACGCCTGTTCGGGGCCGACGAGCGCCCGCAACGCGAGCACCGTCTCGTAGTCGAGTTCCCGATGCCGGAACCGCAGCCGACCGGAAATGCTCTCCCACCGCTGCATCTGCTCGGGTGAGAAGCCGCCCGGCCCCTCGTTGCTGGCGTCGCGCCTTGCGGTGGGCAGCGCAAGCCCATCGAGCCCTTCGAACAACGCCTCGCTCTCGGCGAGATACGCCTCCTCGATCTCGGCGAGCCGCCCCATCGCGACCTCGTCCGCCGCAACGATCCGCATCGCCGCGTTCATGCCGTCGAGGGCCGGCATCGATGGCACGACATCCGGCCATGCCGCGCGACGCACCTCGGCGTGGAACGATCGCGACGCCTCCGGCGGCATCGCCTGCTCGAGACGCGCCAGGCTCGACTTCATCGCCTCCCGCACCCGACGATCCGACTCCTCGCGTCGTGCCTCCGCCTTCGCGAGTTCCCGATGGCGGGCCAAGCCTTCCTCGTTTGCGACCACGGGATCGATGACCGCGCCCGGCACCGGCGGCGGCCGGTTGAAGACCGCATCGCGGGCGGCCTTGAGTTCGGGCCGGATCGACTGTTGCTCGCTCCAGTACGTCTCCACGGCCTGCCGTTGCGCCCGGAGTTCCCGGGCCGCCGCGGCACGGACGCCTGCGTCGCGCATCGCCTCCGGCACCGAGCCGATCGCGAGTTCGAGCAGATCGATCGCAGCATGCTTGCCCTGCCACGGCGAGAACACGAAGCCGAACTGACGACCCGCATTCTCGCGCAGGCCGGCCGCGATCGAGAGGAGCTCGATCGCCCGGGCATCGCGCCACATCGCGAGCGTCTCCGCCGACTGCTCACCCAGCACCGCCTCGAGCGAGTCGAACATGATGCGATCGGCCTCGAGGCAACGACGCACCGCCGCGTCGACCGTCGGAAGGTCGGCCTCGCCTCGCCCGAGGACGAAGACCGCCGGCGAAGGCTGATCGGCCTGTCGACGCCGTTCCGCCGCAGCCTCCAACTGCGCTTCGAGATCCCGAACGATCTCATCGAACGACTCCGCGGTGTCGCGGCGGATCTGCTCGGCGATGTCGCGAAGCGCCGCATCGGCCTCGGCGTCGGCGAGCATGGTGGCGAAGCGACGCTGGTCCATCGCGCGGAGCGGCGGGGCGGCGGGGCGCCCGCCGAGCACCGCCATGCCGCCCTCGCCGGCGAACGAGATCGAGATCGGACCGCTGAATGCTGGCATCGCGCCGTCCTCGGCCCCGTCGAGCGTCGCGACCAACGACACCGCGGTGAAGGTGATCGCCTGTCCCTCCACGGCCTCGCCGATCTCGAACGAGGCGATCTCGCCCCCAGCGCGACGCCCGCGTCCGGTGCGCCCGAGCATCGCACCGCCGCCGGCGATCGAGTCCATGTCGAGGATGGAGGCAAGCCGCTCGCGGGTACGGTCGGGAAGCGTCGAGGTCAGTTCGCGGCGCAGCACGTCGACCCGACGTTCCGCTGGCGGCTGCAGGTCGCCCGATCCGTCGACGCTCATCGCCATCATCGGCTCGGTACGGGCATCCTCGCGGGCGTACTCGAAGGCCATCGCCACGCGCTCGCGGAAGTGGTCCGCACGGATCGCCTCCACCTCCGCGGCCTGCTCGGTGGAGATCGCGCCGGACTTGATGCGCGGCTCGATCGAGTTCCGAAAGAACGTGCTCATGCCATCACCTGGCGCAAGGCGAACGCCGACGAGGAGCGCGTTGAGACGTTCGTCCGCGACGAGACCCTGCAGCCGCGCGAGGCTCTCGGCCTGCTGCAACGCGATCGACCGCGCGGCACGGTCACCCGTGATGTAGTCGACGAGCGGGTCGCCCTCGAACATCGCGCCTGTCGCCTCGATCGCCATCGCCGGGCGGCCTTCCGCCGCAGCAGCCTCCGCTTCGGCGGCCATCTGCGCCTGAAGCTCGGCGCTCGCGGCTTGCCGGGCGGCGAGCGACTCGGCGAACTTCACGGGCAAATCGAGCTGCTCGTCCATCGCGCCTCGCAACGCCTCGGTCAATCGCTGATCGTGGTCGGCCAGCGCCGCGCGGATCGCAGCGGACTCCTCGGCATCGGCCTCGAGCCGGGCGAGGATTTCGGCGAGATCGACCGGCTCCGAGCCGCCCCCAAAGCTCTGGCGGATCCGCAGGTCGAGAGCCCGCTCCCGCGTGCCCCGTGCCTGCAGGAGCGCGAGCTGCGCGGCGTCGAGCGAGAGCGCGTCGGCGACCTCGTTCCAGAAGTTCGTCTCGAGCACGCCGAGACGCTCGACCAGCCGACGCTGCGAAGCCGCACGCTTCCTCGAACGCTGCACCGCCGCCTCGGGATCGTCGCCGGCGAAGGCATTGCCCTTGTCCCGTGCATCCGCGAGCCACGCCTCGATCTCGCCGTCCCGCACCGCGGCGACGCGCTCGAGGTAGGCGGCGTGAAGCGCCCACGCCGGCGAGTTCGGCGACGCGTCCGCCGAAACCACCTCGAGCCACTCCGCAACCTTCGGACCGCTGCGGGGGTCGGGGAAGTTGCCGCCGGTTCCTTGGGCGAAGGCGCCGGCGACGAACGACATCGCGATCGACAGGGCGATCGCGATCGAAGGGCTGCGGAGGTTCGAGGTGGCCGAGGTGCGCATGAGCAAGGTTCCGAACAGCGGGAGTGCCTCCGTCTCCGCGAGGCGCCGGAGACTCTACCGGTGCTCTCAGGATGGGCTGCGAGCCGAGGAGGTTTTGCCGGGAGGGCGAAGAGGTGTCCTAGTGCCAGAGCCCTCGACCACGGACAGCGCCCATCGCGCGAGGGAAACCCCTCCACCGCAAGTCGCGAAGCGACGCGCGGGGGAGGAAAGGCTCGCGAGCGAAGCGAGCGAGACAGGTGGGGGTCGTGGATCCAAGGGAACCGTCGAGAAGCGATGAGACCTGATGACAGAGCCCTCCGAGTTCGGAAGGCTCTGTCAACTGGTTTGGAACTCCCACGACGGGCCAACTGCTCTCGACCACCCCCACCGACGATCTCGCTCCCGCTCGATCGTCGACTCCCCCGCTTCGCTTCGCTCGCGGGAGAGTGGTTGCCCT